>JBDUAU010000313.1:0-13468 GCA_040004485.1 Saprospiraceae bacterium | reverse complement strand
AAACTGCGCCGCAAGCACAAGAAAAATAAGAACAAGTGCCAACAGGAACGCAAATGAAGTATTGGAAGAGCTCTCGGCAAAATCTCTTGATGCTCCCGCGAGTGATGTGTTAAATGTTTCATCCAGAACGACACTATTTATTCTTTGCATCTCCGCAATACCATCTCCGATGGTTTTTCCGGGTGCAAGTCCGGCTTGTACTGTAGCGCTTTTAAATCGGTTGAAATGAAATATCGTCGGAGGGTTTGCCATCTCTTCCATGGTCACCAGGTTGTCAAGCTGTATCAATTCTCCCCGATTGTTCCGTACAAAAAATGATTTGAGATCCAATGGATCATCCCTGTTATTTCGTTCTACCTGGCCGATGACCTGGTATTGTTTTCCATTCATGATAAAATAGCCAAACCTTCTTCCACTAAGCGCAAGTTGAAGTGTGTTGTTGACATCCAATACCGACACTCCAAGTTCATTTGCCCGGAGCCGATCGATCCGTATTTGTAATTCGGGTTGATTAAATTTCAGATTCACATCAAAGCCCTGGAACACGTCGCTCTTTCTCACCTCATCCATAAATTGAGGTAGCTTCTGTTTAAGCTTATCAAAATTGAGATTCTGCAACACATATTGAACTGGAAATGATCCACGACCTCCGAGTCCAACAGTAATGGTTTGTTCCTGTATGGCAAACACACGAACATTATTATAGCGCTTGAACATCCTGCTCATTTGCTGTGCGACCTGGTCCTGAGAGCGTTCTCTTTGGTCGGGTGCCTTTAATCCCATGCTGATAAAAGAGGCATTGCTTCCCTGTGAACCGAAAAACCCTGGTGCAAAAGAAAGGACAACTTCTCTTTCGGAAATTGAATCCATTAACGCCTGTGTAACATCACGGGTAACCCGATCGGTATAATCAAAATCTGCTCCTTCAGGCCCCGTCAGGCTGGCTCTGACACGATTACGATCTTCCATCGGCGCAAGTTCTGATGGAATGGTCCTTCCTATAAAATATATGATACCCAGACAACCTAAAATAATCACAAACGCAAACCACCTTACACGAATAAATCCATTCAGGGAAGTACGATATACGTTTTCCATTCCTACAAAAAACGGCTCCGTGAATGTATAAAACCGTGAATGCCTGTGACCTCCTTTCCGTGTGAGATAAATATTAAGTACCGGCGTAAGTGTAAGAGAGACAAATGCCGATATCAATACCGCACCTGCAAGTACTATTCCAAATTCACGAAATAATTTTCCGACAAAACCCTGCAGGAATATAATGGGCAAAAAAACAATTGCCAGCGTAAAAGATGTAGCAACAACGGCGAAAAAAATTTCTTTGGAGCCTTCCACAGCGGCCTTGTATTTGTTCATGCCCTGCTCCATCTTCTTGAAAATATTCTCCGTCACCACGATGCCGTCATCGACGACCAGTCCCGTCGCGAGCACAATAGCAAGAAGTGTAAGCACATTGATGGAAAAACCCATTGCATACATGATAAACACCGCACCGATCAATGAGACCGGGATATCAATCAGTGGCCTGATCGCCATAGTCCATTCCCTGAAGAAAAGAAAGATAATCACGACCACCAGCAGAATAGCTATAAACAAGGTGTCCTTTACAACACTGATGGCGTTACGCACAAATGTAGTTCTGTCATACCCTATCTCAAGTAATATATCGGCAGGCATCTCCTTCTTAATCTCGGCAAGTCGCTTGTAAATCTCGTCTACGATTTCAATCTGGTTGCTTCCCGGCTGCGCAACGACGGCAATATTAACAGAGGGGACATTATTTTTTCGCGAAGATGTTTCTTCATTCTCGGGACCAAGCTCAGCATAACCTACATCGCTGAATCGTACGACACCATTGTTGTCCTCACGCAGGATCAGATTATTAAATTCTTCCGGTGTTGTAAGCTTGCCATACGTTTTAATAATGAGCTGTGTTTCATTACCACGGATTTTTCCGCCCGGCAACTCAATGTTTTCACGATCAAGCGCGGTTTTAATGTCAGATATGGTCAGCTGGTGGGCAACCAGTTTTGAAGGATCAATCCACATTCGCATCGAATAACGCTGACCAAACACATTGACTGCACTCACACCCGGTACGGTTTGCAATCTTTCCTGAACAACATTCTCAGCATAATCTGTCAGTTGCATCAGCCCTTTACTCTGACTCTGAATCTGAAGAAACAATATTGGATCAGAATCCGAATCCGATTTAGATACTGTCGGTGGAGCATCGATATCCTGTGGAAGATTGCCTACGGCTTGAGAAACTTTATCACGTACATCATTAGCTGCCTGCTCAAGATCAACTCCCAGGTCAAATTCTACAGTGATGTTACTACTGCCCTGCGCACTTGTACTTGTTATGTTTTTTACACCCTGTACACCATTTACTACCTTTTCTAGTGGCTCAGTGATCTGTTGTTCAATAATATCTGCATTCGCCCCGACATAGGATGTACGCACATTGATTACGGCCGGATCAATCGCAGGATACTCGCGTACGCTTAAAAATTTAAACCCAATCCCTCCAAAGATGAGGATCACAATGGAACATACAATGGCGAGAACGGGCCGCCTTAGACTTAGTTCGGACAGATTCATTGTCAGTTGTCAGTTGTCAGTTGTCAGTTGTGAGTGTCTATTCATTGCCTGCGATACGCTTGTTTATTAATCCAGATAGCACTTTAAATGTATTGATAATAACCTCTCCGAGTTTGTCAATTTGATCCGGTGTTACATAGTCTATTCCAAATGCAACACCTATGGCAGTATCTACTTCAATTAGCGAGCCGCGTGCAATTTCATAAAATCGCTTTCTGTCTACAATTGATTTTCTTGAGCTTCCTTCTGCAATATTTAAATGAACAGAAAGTGCTGCTCGTCGAATCTGACTCACCAGGTTGAATCGTTCATCTGCAGGCAGAATTTTGGCCACCTTATAAGCCTGAAGGGTCAATGCATAAGAATATTTGTAAACATCCAAATTCGTGTGTGCTAATTTCAAGAACATGATTTTTAGGTTTTGATTGTGAAAGGTTATTCTATCCTTTCTACGTGTCTCGAACCAAGAATATGTTCCCATTTTTTTAGTTAAATGTTCAAAATTTCCCTAATTTATTTTACCAATTTGAGAGACTAATCCTTTTTCACAATTCACAACTCACAACTCACTTTATTTTCGAGAATTCCACATTGATGCCTGGCCGCAGAAAAAGTATTGCTGAAGTAATTACGGTGTCCCCCCGTTTTAAACCACTTACAACCTGAATGTTCGTACTATCGCGGACACCGGTGACAATATCCGTAGCCATCGCCTTTCCTCCTTTATACAGATAAATTTGTTTTTTTCTTCCAATGGGCAATATGACATCATTGGGCACAAGAAGAGCATCTGCATTTTCTCCAAGTACAATTTTCACTTTGGCAAATGTCCCCGGGATAAGGAGTTTGTCCTGATGACTGACGAGCGCTCTTACTGCCAGGCTTCTGGTATTCTCATCAATTTCAATTTCGGTAGCCATAATATTTGCAGTGAATGTGGTAGGCGAGCCATCGACCGAAAAAGAAATGCGTAATCCGTTTTTTAAAAGCGGACCGTATCGTTCGGGTACATTAAATTGAATTTTAAGTTTATTGACCTGGCCGATGGTGGTCATTACCGTTGAGGGCGTTACATATGCTCCGGGACTCACGTTTTTCAAGCCTGTTTTGCCGCTGAAAGGCGCTCTGATTTCTGTCTTCCGGATACTTTCCTGTACAATGTCTTTGTCTGCTTTCAGGCTTTGGACCTCAAGTAAACTAAGGTCATATTCCTGCTGGCTGATGCCCTGAATTTTTAATAATTCTGCCTGGCGTTTTTCAGTTTGCTCAGCGATCTTAAGTTGCACATCCAGTTTGCGCATTTGGGCCTGCAGGTCTCCGTCATAAAGTTTTGCTAAAAGGGCTCCCTGGGATATGCTTTCCCCTTCTTTAATGTTTAGGTTGACAAGGCGACCTGATACTTCAGGATGAATTTCGGTTGATTCGAATGCAAGGATTGTTCCGGGCACTTCAATATTGGCGCTGAGCGATTGGCTTGATGCAATCATCACTTCAACCCTAAGTGCTGGCGGCGTTGCATTTGTCGCAGGAGATACAGGACTATCTTTTTTGCTTTTACAACAAATGAAAGCGGACAGCATCAACAAAAGCATAAGCCTTGGTACAAAGGGATGTGCATTCACAGTATAAAATTTATGATTTATGGCCTTAAAAATACGCACTTAATACTGACCAATTGAATAGAGGAGGGGTTGATCTGGTTAGGGAGCTGTTTTTCTCAATGAAACAGCAAATGAAATGAAAACGACAGCATTTTGTTTAAAATTATCGGCTACTGACAGGATATATTGTATCAGCTTCATCTCTTTCTACACTTATTACCCGATAAACTCTTTTATGTCATACGGGTTTTGCTGCTATTTTTGATATGGATAGAATTTGAACCTATCATTTTCAATACAGATATAGTCTATGAAGAAATTATTTTTTTTGACCGGCCTGATCTTCTTTACCATATCGTCTTATGCCCAGCAATCGGCGGTAACACAGACAGGGGAGCAAGTCACTCTGTATGATGATGGCACCTGGACATATGTCAACAAGGATTCTATAAATGCAGATGAAATCCTGACTAATCCAGAAAAATTTACAAGGGGCGAAGGGGCTTCTTTCCTTTTAAAAAGCACAAGGTTGAGCATAGGCTGCTACCTCGATCCTAAAAAATGGTCCTTTAAAAAAGGAGAGGAAACAGAAGCTGCCGAATATGAAATCAATGACATCCCCACGGGTCTATATGGCATGATGATCACCGAAAAACTTGATCTGCCTCTTGAGTCTCTTGCCAATATCGCATTGGACAATGCCCGGGATGCGGCCCCTGACGTCAAGGTTAATAAGAAAGAATACCGGTATGTCAATGGATTGAAAGTCCTGATGATGCGGATGACAGGTACGATACAGGGTATTAAATTTTCGTACTACGGTTATTATTATTCCACTTTAAACGGGGCAACTCAATTTCTTGTTTATTCCTCTGAGGAAATTATTGATCAACACATTTCTGATATTGAGGATTTGTTGAATGGGTTTGTGGAAATTAATAATTGATTTATTGAACCTGACAAGGGCCCTTATCCACTCATTAACATACGGGCTCTTTATATAGGCAATTAGGAGACAGAGTTGATTTTTATGATTGAATCTCAATGGTCTGAACATATTTTCCTACCGTTAAACTCCGGAAGGATGTTCAATAAATAGGGCAGTAATGCTTGTCGGCGCCTTATTTACCTTTGTCCATCTATCGACGGCAAACTACATAAGAATCTTCGACGTTATAAGTCTCAATGAAGCATATTGCTACCCTTGTCATTATTGTTTGGATTACCCTGATGTCCTCCCGGCTTTCGGGCCAGGCTGAAGGCTATGATACGACCATCGTACATCAGGATGGCAGGGTCATGCACATAAGGATTCTCGGCACAGACACCATTTTTGTAGCGACTATACCTGAAGTGGTCGTCAAAGCACCCAGGGTTTTTGCAAATGATGAAGAATATCGCCAATACATGCGGTATCGCAGATATGCTACAGATGTGCTCCCATATGCCATCCAGAGTATAAAACTATATCGTCAGTACCAGGAGGAAACTGAAGGCATGAAACATGGGAAGGCGAAGAAACATGCCCGCCTCATGCAAAAAGATATCAAAGAAGATTTCTCTAACCCGCTGAAAGACCTGACCCGTACCCAGGGTAAAATACTCGTCAAAATGATCGAGCGCCACTTAAATACCCCGATGTATGATGTACTGAAAAATGTTCGTGGAGGATTCACGGCTGCTAAATGGCAGGCTGTCGGACGACTTTATGGCTATGACCTTAAGGCAGGATATACTCCCGGTGAAGACAAAATACTAGACATGATCCTGGGTGATTTTGAGATCAATATCGAATAGCCTTCACGCACTTGATGACAGGACGATAGAGCTATAGTACATTTACCGGCGAATAGAATTCATCCCATGACCTTTATCTCTTCCTGGCGTTCTCCTTCAAATATTGCACTTATAAAATATTGGGGTAAGCACGGTGTACAACTTCCAAACAATTCCTCATTAAGTTTCACGCTATCCGCATGTCACACGAATATGACCATGCAGGTCACGCCCGGATCTTCAAAGACACATCTGACTGTTTTGTATGATGGAAATGAGCGGCCATCTTTCGAACCAAAAATCAAATCGTTTTTCAATCGTATAGCATATCAATTACCCTGGTTACTTCAGTCCTCGATTGTGATTGATTCAGTCAATACATTTCCCCATGGTGCAGGTATCGCTTCATCTGCAAGTTCCATGAGTTCTATGGCATTGTGTCTGGCTGATATTGATGATCTGATAAATGTCCGTTCCGGTGGCTTAAAAAATGCTGCATGGCGGAATAAGGTATCCGAACTCGCGCGTCTCGGATCAGGAAGCGCATGCAGATCTGTCTTTCCTGTTGCCGCATTGTGGGGTGAAGTACCTGGTTTCAACGGAAGTAGCAATTCGTATGCAACTCCATGGGCTGATCATGTATCATCGATTTATCATGATTACCAGGACACTATTCTTATCGTCAGCCATACAGAGAAAAGTGTTTCAAGTACAGAGGGTCATGAACTTATGTCCGGACACGCTTATGAACAAAGCCGGTATGCAGAAGCACGAAAAAATATTCTCATACTGATTGAATCAATGAAAAATGAAAACTCTCTTGATCAATTCATTTCAGTATGTGAGTCTGAAGCGCTTCAACTACATGCATTGATGATGAGCGGACAGAACCCCTTTATACTTATTGAACCAGGCACTGTCTCCATCATTAA
This sequence comes from Saprospiraceae bacterium, assembly GCA_040004485.1. GTDB lineage: Bacteria > Bacteroidota > Bacteroidia > Chitinophagales > Saprospiraceae > Opimibacter. The sequence goes on along the minus strand of JBDUAU010000313.1, from coordinate 6,534 downwards.
AGAAGTATGGCGTTTCCGACGCGAAACCGGAATTCCCGTGTGTTTCACACTGGATGCAGGGCCAAATGTTCATTTGTTATATCCCGCATCATATAAAGAGTCTGTAGTAAGTTGGATCAAAACAAATTTGGTTCGTTATTGCGCTGATGGATTGTATATAATGGATGAAGTGGGTTCCGGTCCCGGAAAAATTTAATTCATATCCTCACTGAATTCAATCTCCATTCCCTTCAGCATGTTTAATACCTGTAAATCACCAAAACCATAGATAGCGTTCTTCTCCCAAAACGCATCACAGATTTCATAAAAATTTGTCCTGCCCTGGTTAAGTATTTCAATTAATGTTTGTTGCGGCCTGCCATAGCCGCCATCTTTTGAAGTACGCTCAAGATGTACGCTGATCACTTCGGGTAAAAACCTGAAACCTTTTGAAACAATTAATGAAAGTGATTTCAGTTTTTCTTCGTCGTTTTCTACATAAGCATTCCAGATACTGTTTGACAATGCAACATCATTACTTTCAAGTTCTTTGCATTCATTAAGACAGTTTATTAATTCATTCATCTCTGCTTTTCCAAAACCATTCCAGTGAATCCTGTCTTCTATAGGAAAGATTCTGAAAAATTTTGCCGTAACTTTTGAAGAAATATACTTCACCGCAAACCACATATTCGCCTGGCAAAAAAGATCATCCTCAAACCATAAATAAACTTCATTATCCTGTTGAATTTGATCCATGCGCTTAAGTTGGCTCAAAAACTGTTTCGCATAATCATGCTCATCTGCATCATATGTTGAAGTAAAAAAAGCAGCCCTCTTCTCCCAATAATCATTTGAAAATTCCCCGGACAAAGGTCCCTCTATGAATGCCTCCCTGATCACAATGATTTGTCCCGGAATTTCCGCTCGAGGAAATTTGGCAGCCAATACATCCCCGTTTAATATGTGGTATATCATTCAAGGACAAAGTTGTAAATAATTGTATGTGCTTTCACAATATTGATCTTCGTCTGAAGTTTCTCGTTTTAGCGGACTCGAAGCATTAGTTTTGCAGCGTGAAAGGCATTATTCTCGCCGGTGGATCCGGCACCAGACTTTACCCCATTACCAGGGCTGTATCGAAGCAATTGATTCCTGTCTATGACAAGCCTATGATCTATTATCCACTTTCCGTCCTCATGCTGGCTGGAATAAAAGATATCCTGATCATTACCACTCCCGAAGACCACGACGGATTCGTCAGGCTCCTGGGCGACGGCCATCAGGTGGGATGCCATTTTCAGTATGCGATTCAAGGCGTACCTAATGGACTGGCGCAGGCCTTTGTAATAGGCGCTGATTTTGTTGGCTCCGACCCCGTATGTCTGATCCTTGGCGACAATATTTTCTATCGTACGGAAATGCCTTCTTTTCTGTCCGATTGCAATGATCCCGACGGAGCTGTGATTTTTGCATATCCGGTTTCAGATCCAGAACGCTATGGGGTCGTTTCGTTTGATGACAATATGAAAGCTATTAAAATTGTAGAAAAACCTACACAACCTGAATCCAATTATGCTGTTCCGGGTCTTTATTTCTATGACAATTCGGTCATTGAAAAAGCCAGGACCCTGAAGCCATCGGCAAGGGGAGAATACGAAATCACCGACATCAATCAGATCTATCTCAACGAAGGAAACCTGAGCGTGAAGATTTTCGGGAGAGGCGCTGCGTGGCTCGACACAGGTACTTTCGACAGCCTGCACGATGCCACAGAGTTTGTCCGCATTATTGAGAAGCGCCAGGGTCTTAAGGTCGGTTGTATTGAAGAGGTCGCCTACCGAATGGGTTATATATCAAAAGAGGAATTGCAAGATCAGGCACAACCTTTGTTAAAGAGTGGTTACGGTCAATACCTAATGAAAATCATTGCCGGCAGCTAATGGAAGAAAAACAAATCGTATATGAGGATGAGGCTTCATTAAAGGACCTGGTCATTAAATTCCGTGAATACACCTTAGAATCCATCCGGTATTGGTATATCCCGGTTCTTTTTGCTTTTCTGGTCACTGGCTACCAACTGTATAAATACTTCACTTACGATCCTGTATACCCTGCTAAAATCACATTCAGTGTGGATGAGGACGAAGGAGGAGGTGCTACCGGATTGTCCAGTGTATTGGGTCAGTTTGGCCTCGGTGGGGTGCGGCCTACACGATATAACCTGGATAAAATCCTGGAGTTAAGCAAATCACGCCGTGTTGTTCAACAAACCCTTTTCAACAAAATAACAATAGACGGAAAGGAAGACTTTATTGCTAATCATCTCTTGCGGCTGTACAAGTTAAATACGGCTGATCCAAAAAAAGAAAAAACCGAATCTCCCTTTTTTTTTACGCATGACAGCATCCTGGTGTTTGACCGAAAGGAAAATGAAGTCCTGCTGATGTTATACAACGTTATCATCGGGCCTCCCGAGCAGCCAAAAAAGGCGCTCCTTTCCGCCGCTTACAATGAGGACACAAATATCATGTCTCTTTCTGCTTCTACGACAAACGAGACGCTTTCATTAGAACTCGCTAAACGCATGTTTGAATCATTGAGCAATTACTATGTCAACAAGGCAATTGAAAAACAAGTCAAAACATTTAAAATAGTCAGAGAGAAAAGAGATTCTGTACTCTCTGTTCTCAAATCAGTGGAATATCAACTGGCAAATTTTAAGGATACACACAGAAACCTTTTAATGAAAACAGATCAGGTCAGTGAATTACGTCTTCAGCGGGAATTGACCGCGTTGGCGGCTATGTATGCTGAGGTATTGAAGAATACTGAAGTTGCTGATTTTGCACTTCGCAATAAAACACCTTTTATCCAGGTCGTCGACTCGCCTATTCTTCCTATTCCTCCTACACAATTATCTCTTATTCGTCAACTTCTTATTGGTTTAATTCTTGGGGGCGCCATAGGTGTTGTGCTGGTGATAGGGCGAAAATTTTTTAGAGAGAATATGGCGCCTTAATTATACGGTTGCCTTTTATCTTTAATTATTATGAACTCCCTATTGTGCTCAATTCTATTTTGCAATTTGTTGCTGATTTTATCATCATGCGCAAGTGTCACTCCTTATTATGCATCAAATTCAAATACAACTCCTAAAAATCAGGCTGCCAAATTGTCTTCAGAGACAGACTATTCTCTGTATCTCGTTGGAGGCGTCTCGCTCAAAGAAGATTCTCCCGTCCTGAATGCCATTGAGGCTGATCGCAAGACAAACAAATCCGGTCTTATACTTCTGGGAGATGTCGTGAGTCTTGATGATTTTCCTTCAGCATCCATCACTGACAATACATTTACAACAAAAGAGATAGGAAGAATTCAAAATCTGGATGATACATTCAAGGATCTATACCTGATACCGGGACAACAAGAATGGACTTCAGAAAAAAAGACATCTCCTTCAGCCATCAGTACGCTTGATCATCTTCTTGGGGATGTCCATGACAAAGGACGATTCATAGAACCAAGAAAAGGTTGTGGTTCTCCGGAGGTTGTCAGGATTACAGACAATACAATCGTAGTCTTAATCGATTCGCAATGGGCGATTGAATCAATAGGCAGATCGGGTGAAAAATTACCTGGGTGTGAATTGGGTAATGTGCTTGAATTAAAACTGGCCATAAAAGATATCATACAGTCTCATCCCTCAGATCATATTATCCTGGCTACACACCATCCCATATATGCCAATGGTAAAACAGCTGGTAATTATCCTTTGTCAGATCATCTTCTCCCGCTACCTGTGCTTGGTACACTTATTACAGGCATAAAATCACTCACTAGTTCAAATCAACATTTTGGCCATCCTGCATACGAAGCTTATCGTTCAGCTTTCATTGCCGCTATCGATGGTTGCAAAAACTGCATCGTGGTCAGTGGCCATGAAAAGAGTTTGCAATATTATGAGCATGATGGTCTGCATTATTTCGTGGCAGGTAGCGGAGATAAAATAAGCTATGCCCGTAAAGGTGGAAAATCTGGTTTCTCATATATGTCCCGCGGTTTTCTTCGCACCGATGTGATGCATGATGGTACATTAAATGTAGCTTTCCTGGCATTGGATGATGCTGATTCATCTCACGTTGTCTGGCAAACTTCTTATCCTTCTTTTAAAAAAGAAAGCTCCTTGTCGCTAATAAGTTCTTCTTCACCATCTATTGGCGACAGCATACGGATTGAGGCGTCGAAAAGATATGAGAAAAAGAAATTTCTACGCGGTGATGCATATCGAAAAGCGTGGAGTGAAAAAATAAATCTCCCTGTACTTTGGCTCGACAATGTGCATGGGGGGCTAACTCCACAACAACTAGGTGGCGGCCATCAAACAAGATCACTGCGTTTAGAAAATCCTGCCGGTGAACAATACGTGCTTCGCTCTATAGATAAACGAGTGAGCATTGTTTTGCCACCTGCATTACGCGGTACGTTTGCCGAAAGCCTGGTACAGGAAGGAATCGCTTCTTCTCATCCGTATGGTTCCCTTGTCGTCCCGCATTTAGCGAAAGCAGCAGGTGTTTTTTATTCGAATCCCTCTATTGTATATGTTCCACGACAACCGTCTCTTGGTATTTATAATGATGATATCGGAGATGGTGTGTATTTGTTCGAAGAACGTGCTGGCGGAAATACTTCCGGCTTTGATAATTTTGGAAACACTAAAGAAACATTCAACACACTTGATGTCATTGATCTTGTAAATCAATCACGCAAATATATCGTTGATCAAAAAGCAGTACTTCGCACACGACTCTTTGATATCTGGCTTGGTGATTGGGACAGACATGATGATCAGGTCCGCTGGGCTTCATTCAAAGAAAATGATCTTACTGTCTTCCGTCCGATACCTCGTGATCGCGACCAGGTGTTTTTTAAAAATGATGGCTTGCTGGATTATCTCGCCAGCCGGCCTTATTTCAATCCTGCGCTAAGACGGTTTCAGGACAAGATTGATTATTTACCGGGTCTGATTTGGTCTGGAAAATTTTTTGATCGCTCATTCCTTTATCAACTGACGGAAGAAGATTTTGCGTCCGCAGCAAAAGAATTACAAGCCAACCTCACAGACGAAGTCATTGACGAAGCATTTTTGCACTGGCCCCGTCAGATTGATTCTCTCGATGGAAAAGAAATACGTTCCATACTTCGGGCCAGGCGCGCTTATTTAGTCGATGATGCGCGTGAATTTTACAGGCTTCTCTCTAAAGTTGTTACTATTCCCGGAACTGATGATCAGGATGTTTTCACAGCTACAGTGACAGATGAACATCATCTTCTGCTTACAGTTGATCGCAAGTCCGGCAATGGTATTGTTTATCCTTTTTATCGTCGGGTCTTTGATGATGATATCACCAAAGAGATTCAGCTATTTGGTATGGATAAAGATGATGTCTTTCGTTTTAATGGTGAAGGAAATCCATCCATTGATATTCGTTTGGTAGGGGGCACCGGTGAGGATGTAGTCATCAATGATGCTACTCATACGCACATCACCGCCTATGATGCTCCTGAAGGAATGATTTTTACCGGCGTACATGTAAAAGAGCATCTCAACAACAAACCTTTTAACAACACATACGATCGTACGGATTACAGCCTGAATAAGTTTTTTCATTTTCCGGTTCCTACATATTACACCGATGAGGGATTGGGTCTTACCTATAATCTGTGGTGGACACGATTTGGTTTTCGCTCTGATCCTTTTAAATCAAGACATGCGATAAGTGTGTCCTGTTTTATTAAAAACGAAGCATTTATTGGAAGATATTCCGGCGAATTTATACACATGTTCGGTGATATTGATCTTGGATTAGATGCTTACATCACAGGCCCTACTTTTACACAATATTATTACGGCCTCGGCAATGAATATATTGATTATGGCCACAACCAAAAGTATCATATTGTCAAGGGAAGCCAGATACGATTTACTCCATCTTTCAATTATCGTTTTGGTTTTGGCAGCAGGCTTTATTTAAAACCCTCGTATCAGTTTCTTGATCTTGAAAACAGTCATGATGAACCTCGGTTTGTTTTTTCTCCTGAGTCTCATCTGGAACCTAAAGATTTTGGTGATCGACATTATGTAGGCCTTTCTCTAGGGTATCAGTACAAGCGGCTTGACAACTATAGTTTCCCTTCCAGAGGTGGCGATTTTGAAATGTCTGTCGGAACGCAGCGATCGATTACAAATGCCAAGCTACATCATGAATTGTTATCCGTCGGAGGAACACTTTATATTCCATTTGATATTTCAAATGTATTCGTGATCGCTACACATATCCAGGCTGATAAAATTCTGGGTGACTACGAATTTTTTCATGCACTTACTTTAGGGGGTTCTGACAAATTGCGTGGTTTTCGCAGTGACCGGTTTGCTGGAGATGTCCGTGTTTATCAAAGTACAGATTTGCGTTGGAAGCTATTCCGGGCAGGTGGTATGCTTCCGTTTGCACTTGGTGTGTTTGGGTCGTTCGACTACGGCCGGGTATGGTACAA
>JBDUAU010000580.1:0-13489 GCA_040004485.1 Saprospiraceae bacterium | reverse complement strand
CATGATAGTAGTGATGATTCTTATCGTGGTAGTTTTTCCGGCACCGTTTGGACCGAGCATGCCAAAGATTGTACCTTGCTCTACTTCAAAACTCACTTCATCAACTGCGAGATGATCTTTGAAGCGTTTTGTGACTTTATCTAGTCTTAGGATGGACATATATCGGGGTGTGATCAAAAACTTGTTTTCGTCACAAGCGCCCAAAATAAATTTTTAAATCAAGAATGACTGAAAAAAAATTTAAACAAAAAAAAACGCCTGTCTTGCTTTTAAGACAGGCGCATCAAAACAAAACGAAAAACCAACTATATCTTTAAATGAGTTTACCTCATTCCTTAAAGTCCCTTTTTTAAACGCACCGGAATGTCTAAATATTTACCATTCCTGTAAACTTTCACTGTCACTGAATCTCCCACTTTCGCCAGATCAATTTTCTCTTTGAGATCATTGAAGGTTTTTAGTTTTTTACCATCGATCTCTACAAGAATATCATTTGGTAAAATCCCGGCATATTGAGCGGCACTGCTTTCACCTACAGCATCTACCAGTAAACCTTCGTTTATGGCCAGCCCCTGTTCCTTTGCTAACTCTTCATCTAATACAAACACCTCAACACCCAAAGATGTTCGCTCAATGTCCTTACCATTTTTGATAATGTCGTTAGCTATACCAACTGCCAGATTAATAGGGATCGCAAAGGAGTAGCCTGCATAACTCCCTGTTTCTGAGGCTATTGCTGTATTTATCCCAAGTAATCTACCGTTTGCATCTACTAATGCGCCTCCGCTGTTACCCGGATTTATAGCGGCATCGGTCTGAATGAACTCTTCAATGGCCTTTTTCCCCGGTATAATATCAAGATCGCGACCTTTGGCACTAATAATACCTGCGGTCACCGTTGATGTCAGGTATTCAAAAGGATTCCCTACGGCTAAAACCCACTCACCTACCCTGGCTTTGTCCGAATCGGCGTATTCCATCGTTGGAAGATTTTTCCCATCGATTTTTACAACAGCCAGATCTGTACTCGGATCGCGTCCCACGATCACTGCTTTATATTTCTTATTATCATTCGTCATGATTGTGACTTCATCGGCAAAATCCACAACGTGATTGTTTGTGAGGATATATCCATCACTGGAAATGATGACGCCTGATCCGGCCCCCTTCCTGATTTGCGGACCATATCCGAAACCGTCTGAATTAATACCAAAACGCTGAAAGAAATCCTGGAAAGGATCCTGACGTCTGCGATTCTGTGCTGTCGCTTCGCTTTCGGAAGCTTCAATAAGAACAACAACCTTCTGCGCCAATTCTGCGGCGCTTGCAAAATCCGGCCCGGTCACCGGAGCGGACGTAGACATTGATGCAGGTGTAGATGGAAATCCGTTGGCAGAATTAAAATCCTGACCGGAAGAAGGTGCAGATGTCAAAGAGAATATTGACGAATGACCTAGAAGATTGAAGTGTTGTGAATATTCAATAGCTCCAAAACAAATCAAACCTCCAAAAATACCGGCAAGCATGAGCGAAAAAAATGGTTTCAGTTTCATAGTCTTTTCACTTTTTTGAGGATCGTAAGTGGCTATTTAAACGGAAGCATCATACAGTTGGTATCATTTTCTTTTTCGTTTAACAATTGTTTAACAGCGGCCTTTAAAAGACTCTTTACATCAGGCGTGGTTTAAGCGCGGATAATTGCGGTGAAAGACGAAAAATAAAAATTTTATAGAAAGGAGAATTCACTGTGTGCAGCAATTTCAATACTTCCGATTTGTAAGGTTCAAAAGTTGTTGACTGAAATACAATCATTTCTTCCTGCCATGATATATCAGCACCGCTGAGTGCAAAACGGGCAAGGAGAATATTCCATTTTGCAGAAGCTGATATTTCATTTTGTGTATCATCTAAATATGGTTGAAAATGAATGATGGCTTCCTGAAAATTTTTATTTCTGAATGCCATGGTGGCTAGTGTCCAATCATTTACACTTTCATTTTTAGTTTCATATAGTGCAATGCCCGTTTCGGAAATCCTGAGAAAATGCCGCATGGCTATTGAAGCCGGATCAAAGTGATGGCTCGCCCACAGCCAAAACCCCAGGAAGGATGTGATAATCAAAATTGAAATGACTATCCATTGTTGACGGAGAAAGCCGGTTTTGCTCTTTTCGTCCGCAGAATCGATTTGACGCAATTTCTCCCGGAGTTGTTTGTAGCGGAGATATTTGATCACGTTGAATGCTTCAATACTCTGCCTGACCTGGAGTTCTATGTCGGGGTTTGTTTTTCTGAGATACTCTAATCTGTCCAGATCATCAGGTCTAATCCTGCCTAATAGATACTGATCAATAAGTTCCAACAAATCTTTTTCTTGCATGCTGTATGGTGTTATTGTGTTTTCTTTCCCATTTCTCAATAGGTAATGTCTTCAGAGGTCTAATATGTGACCGCTTTGGATGAGATTTTTTAGTTTTTTAAAACAGGCATACTTTATTTTCCTGGCCATTGGAGCCCCGGAAAGATGTAATTGCTCTGCTATCTCACCCATCGTAAATTGAGCCAACCACATTGTCAGGATCTGCTTACACCGTTCACCAGCCCTGGAGATATAGTGTTCTATCTGTTCGTTTTGTTCAGTGATCATGAATAAGGATTCAGGGGAGATTTCGGGTGAACCGTAATCTTCATCAACTTCTTCTACCAGTGTTATCCGCTTCAATTTTCTCACCTGGTTGAGGATTAATTTTCTGGAAATGCCCACCCAAAAAGATTTTAAGGTGTTGCCGGGTGTTGATTCAAACTGGATTTTGTGGATCATCACCAGGAAGGCATCGTGCACGATGTCATCCGGTTCGGTGCGACAGGAAGGATAAAGTTTGATCAGATCCGAAACCATCGTCCTGACTGATTTTTGATATTGCGTATACAGGCTTATGATGGCCTTTTCTCCGTTTAAGCCACCGGGTCTGATGGTGTTGACGAAATGTTCATCCCTGAGCAGGGGACTGTGATCTAGCTGGTGCATGTTTTCAACTGGATGTTTTCCCGGTGAAGTGTAAACCTCCGTCAGATTTACAGGAAACACATCAGACAAGTATACAAAAAATAGCAGAGATAATAGCTAAAAAAAATATTTTTAAAAAAGTTGAAAAAAGCGGTCACATTTTAGTGGTCTCGAGACATTATAGTATGCGTAAGAAGAGGTTGGATCCTCATTTTTTGATTTGCCAGTTGAACAGAAGCCGGATGATGCACCCAAATACAGTCCGGCTTTTTTTCTATTTTATGATGACGCCTTGGTACAGACATATTATAGATCTTTTGTATCCGCCATTGTGTGCGAGCTGTGGTGTGCAACGTCCGTTGGATCATCATATATTTTGCCTGGATTGTATAAATGAACTTCCGGAAACCGGATTTCATCAGTATGCAGAAAATCCATTTACGTCACACTTCAAAGGACGAATTGATCTTAAGACGGGAGCGGCATTTCTGTATTTCTCAAGAGGAGGTGGTACGCAGCGATTGCTTCACCAGATAAAATATAACAATCAGCCAGATCTGATAGTGACTATCGGAAAGTGGTATGGAAAGCAACTTTATCAATCAGAACTCTGGAACGAAATTGATGTTGTCGTACCTGTACCTCTTCATTGGAAAAAACAACGCAAGCGTGGTTATAACCAAAGTGCTGTATTCGGTGAAGGTATTGCTGAAGCGATGGGTATCACTTGCCAGAAAAATGCACTTCGAAGATCGACGCATGACAAGAGTCTGACGGGAATGAAAAGACTGGAACGTGTACAGACTATCGGTTCCTCATTTGTATTGGCTAATCCAAATCTTGTAAGGGAGAAAAATGTATTGCTGGTTGATGATGTATTGACTACGGGAGCGACACTGGAGTCGTGTGCACTTGCTCTCGCCTCAGCTCAGATCGCTTCACTAAGGATGGTCACTATTGCGACTGGGGAGCTTTGAGTATTCGGTATTCAGTATTCGGTATTCGGTATTCGGTATTCAGTATTCGGTATTCGGTATTCGGTAAAAAATTAAAAATGGAATATGTTAAGAATTTTAGAGAGTTGGAAGTTTATAAAAGTGCACGCAAACTTTCAAAAGAAATTTTTGTAGTAACGAAATCTTTCCCAAAAGAAGAAATGTACTCACTCACAGATCAGGTCAGAAGGTCGTCAAGATCTATCGGTGCACAAATAGCTGAGGCGTGGGGAAAAAGGAGGTATGAAAAGTCATTTGTAACAAAATTGACGGATGCTGACGGAGAACAAATGGAAACGCAACACTGGATAGAAACAGCTCTTGATTGCTCATACATTTCAACCGAAACCTCGGATTCACTATTAAATCAATGTGCATCAATAGGAAAAATGCTAAATTCAATGATCAATAAATCTGCCTCATTCTGTATTAAGCCATCATTGCCAAAACACACTAAACACTGAATACTGAATACTGAATACTGAATACAAAAATGACAACTCCCGACCAAATAAAAGAAACTCTCATTGACGAAATCTTACACCGTCTCTATGATGAATCTCTTCCCCGCATTTTAAAATGCCTTGATCAACTGAATGAATCTCAGATCTGGTGGCGGCCAAATGAATCTTCAAATAGCATAGGGAACCTGGTGCTTCATCTCAGTGGAAATGTCAGACAGTGGATTTATACAGGTCTCGGTGGATACGATGATCTCCGTAACAGGCAAAGTGAATTTGATGAACGGGGACCCATCCCAAAGCAAGAACTCTTATTGAAACTAACATCCACGATGGAACTGATCCGGCCTGTGATCAGCAACATACCAGTCGATCAGCTGTTACAGAAGAGACCGGTACAGACATTTGAGGAAACGGGATTGACGATTTTGATCCATGTGACTGAACATTTCTCGTATCATACGGGTCAGATTGCTTATATTTCGAAAATGCTCCTTGCCAGGCCCCTTGGTTTTTATGAAGGTATTATACTTCAGTAGGTAGTTTCACTTAAGATCTTACTTTTACCCTATGCATAACATCATACGGGTCATCCTGTGGGTAGTCTTTGTCGTCCCCCTATGTCACGGTCAGGCCGAACTAGAGAAGTTGCCGGCGTCGATCAATACGGATGCATATGACGAAAGCAGCCCGGTCCTGAGCAAGGATGGAACAAAGCTTTTTTTTACCCGTACAGCCTCTCCTGATTTCAATCATAACCTCATGAGCGAAGACGGCCAGGTTACATCCATCCAGGGAGATGAGATATATCACCAGCGTCTTTCAGTCATCTATTCGCAGATCGCAGGAAGAAAAATATTGGATCCTTCCTCCTCTGTCTATAATCAGGATATCTGGTATGCTTCCATCATAGATGATACTGTTAAAAATACATTTCATCCCGGCTATCCTCTGAACAGCGCACTTACCAACAGCCTGGTTTCTACAGGTATGAATCCTGAAGAATATGTCATCATCAATCAGTTCTATGAAGACGGGAGTATGTATGCAGGTTTCTCAAGAGTAAATATTCAGAAAGACGGGGAACAAAGTTTTCCGAAACCAATGTATATCTATGAGTTCCATGAGGATAGCTCTGATGTCAATCTGACGATGACACCAAAGGGTCATGTCATCGTGCTGAGTATGAACCGATCTGACAGTAGAGGTGCCAATGACCTTTTTGTTTCTTTTTATGTACGTGACAATGTCTGGTCTGCACCTATCAATATGGGTGATGTATTGAATACTGAATATCAGGAGACAACTCCGCACATCACGCCGGATAAACGGTTTATTTATTTTTCCTCAAATCGTCCTGGTGGAATGGGAGGCAATGATATTTATGTGTCAGAACGGCTTGATTATACATGGTTGCACTGGTCACCACCGGTATTATTGAAAGGTGAAGTGAATTCACCATATGATGATAGCCAGCCTTATTTTGATCCTTATAATCATTACATGTACTTCACTTCAAAGAGAGATGGCAGCAGTGATATTTTCAGGATCAGGCTCACACCTAAACCAAGATTGAAAAAATCCATTTTCGTCAGAGGTACGATTATCGATGTCAATACCGGCCAGCCTACACGCAGCGAACTTTTCTGGGGACAACAAACTTCAACAAAATTTCTTGAATATTTCAATAGTTACGATGGACATTTTGAGGCCACACTCGCGGAATATGAGCCGTATAAGTTTTTGCCCAGAAAGCCCAGGAGTTCAGGACAGCAGATATTGGTGGATCCACGTATCATAGAAAAATCAGGAAAGGATACGATTGATATGGTACTGTATGTTACGCCGGATGAAATTGATGAAATGATTCCTGAAACCCCTGGTGAAATTATTTCTACTTCAGGAGAATCTCAAGCGACTGCATATCAACGTACAAAATCTGTCCAACAAGTGGACAGCCTTGATCTGGCAGATAAAGTTTTCATTTATAAAATCCAGTTTGTCAAAGCCAGTCCGGTCATACTGACGAAATCCTCTCGCGCACTTCAGGATCTTGAACAACTTATGCAATTTCATCCTACAATGGAAATCCTGATTGAAGGACATACAGATAATGTGGGTGATGAACTTTCTCTACTCAATCTTTCCGAACAAAGAGCTGAGATGGTAAAAGATTATCTGATAGCACATGGTATAGAGGCGGCCAGAGTCTTAACTTCGGGACTTGGAGCTACGCAACCTGTTGAAGAAAACGCTACCGAATCCGGAAGAGAAAAAAACAGGCGGGTAGAAATCAAGATCATAAAGCCCTGACGGATGAAGGCCATCGCCAATTTTTTTTCAATACTATTCCATCCTTTGTTGATCCTCACCTACATGACATTAGTCTTGTTGTGGACTAATCCATTTTCATTTGGGTATAGGCATGTGGCTGAGGCAGACACATTATTGATCATTGTAGTCATGACGACGATCACACTCCCTGCCATAGCTGTGCTGATGATGAAAATGCTGGGCTGGATAGATACATTCAGGATGGAAAATCGTCATGAGCGAATCGGACCATATATCGTCGCCGGTATTTTGTATCTGACACTTTATCTGCATGTCTCAAAAGCAGATTTTCCAACTTCGATACGAGTTGCAACATTGGGCGTGTTAATCGGATTATGGGCTTGCTTTCTGATTAACAACTTCATGAAAGTCAGTGCACATGCGGCAGGTATGGGTGGGTTGGTGACACTGGTGGCATTGACAAAATTAAAGTTTGGATATGATGAAGCGCAAATTGGATTTCCCGGAGGTGTCAATCTTATCCTGTCCATTGATTATCTTTTGTATGGTGTGATTATTCTGGCCGGAATCGTGTGTACTTCAAGGTTACTTTTGAAAGCACACGAATCAAAAGAGGTTTACCTCGGATTGATGATGGGAATCATGGGAATGGTAATAGCCTATTTAATATTACATTGATTCACGGAAAGATTTTCGATTTTCGATTTTCGATTTTCGATTTTCGATTTTCGATTTTCGATTTTTAAATTAACCTTTTATCTTTTTGCATATTGCCTGTTTATTGTTTATTGAATCCTACCGCTTTTCCGTAATGAAATATCAGATCCTTCCGCAAGAAAGACAGAATAAGGTTTTTGATCCGTGAGGAATGAAAACTCCTGACCATAAATGGATCCAAAATCTACATCTATCGTATGGCTTTTTGTTTTGTAATACGTCCAGTCCGGATGAGCTACTTCGTACTCCGAAGTTAATCCGGAATAAATTTTTGTATATCCCCAATGCTGATCGGTAAAAAACATTTGTTCACTTCCTGTGGTCATATCTATTGGCCTGGCATCGGAGATAATACCGAGTGAGTGCCATCTTTGTTTTTTCCATTTGTATTCAACATTCAATTCATCAGGTGTAAGATTCAAGGTGTGCTTCATTGGCATGGTTTGATAATGCTCCTTATAAACAGTATTCGCTACAAGGGTTATTCCCGGAAGAGGAACAATCTCTTTGATAAAAACTACTCCGCGCTTCCATGTCTCATCCTGATGGTGTCTGACATAGAATCTCAGATTGACTTCTTCAAAGTGTACATGAAAAGGGAATTTAATGCCTAAAACTGTGGTATCCATAAACATGAATCCGACGAGGCTGACGAAACATTGATTGTCCCAATGATCAAATTCAGTTTTGAACGGTAAATAGTTGGCTATTACTTTGGGATCAATTGTATAATTGGCCAGGATCAGCTTTCGCCATTGTGCTTTTATCATTCTAAAACGCGAAGCCTACGCTAAACTGCCATGATCTGCTTTTGTTGATATCGCCACGTTGAATAAAAGTGCCGTCTGTATGTAACGATTGAAGGGATATGTCATAATTGTTCCTGTCTACATCGCCCAGACCATGTACATACTTGACACCGAGAAATAAGCCCTGGTTTAAAAAATAGGATAATCCTGCCACAAGGCCGAAGTCCAATGTCTTGAAAAGATTTTTGTCCTTTTCAGCAAAATCATAATAGGCACCGATAATAGAAGGTACCGGATAATCTCTGCCATCAATATTTACGAGTTGCGTTGTAGTGGAGGCAGTACCCGCTTTGTCTTTTTTATAATTATAATTGAGATTGATTGTATAAGGAGTCAGGGGAGCACCGGTAATAGGTGAAATACCCTCAAAAGTTAAACTACCTCCTGCTGCGGAAGAAATCAAAAGACCTGAATTCAAACCCCCGGAAATTTCAAAACTTTTTATTTTGTAATAAATGACAAGAGGTACATCCAGGTATGCATTAGAGACATTGATGGATTGTTTCCTGGTGCCTCCGATGGTAATGGGCGACAATGTATTACGCCCAAGTACATAATATGAAGGCCCATTGTACAGATAATCCGTGCCACGCTGGGAAAACATAAGTTCTGTACGAAGACCCATTAAATCACCAAACTTAAAATTGATCGTCATCCCGATATGAAATCCTGTGGCCAGCTTATTTGTTTCAAGTGTTTCACCATTGGGTCCTGTTTCTGAAGGACCAGCATATTGGCCCAGGCTGAGACCCGCTCTGAATCCATATCCGATCAGATCATTTTGAGATATGGCATTTCCGGCAAGGAATAAAAGGAAAGAAGCAATAAGTACGTATTTCATTTATAGGATGGATTTCTTTGTTTTTGTAATTATATAAAAAGGTAATATCTATACTACCTGACCGGCAAAACTAAAGACTTTTAATGATGTAAAGTTGATGTTGACAAATTCAATTTATTTCAAAAACATACCCAACTTCCATACCTGAAAAATATGGATTGAAAGTTGTAGTACATATTGTGGTCAGGGATAATATCAACTTATAACGCCTCAAAAATGGAAATGATAGATTTTGTATGTGCAAAAGTATGCTTAACTGTGGGCTATAGGTGTATTTAAAAGGGTTTTATTAATTTACGCGCGGTGGTTGTCAGCTTATAACATTTTAAAATTTGATATGGGCCGTCACCATTTATTAAGAATCCTTTTAAGGGCACAAATTCATCCAGGGGAAGATTTATTAAAGACAATATCCATTATCTACTTATGAAAAACGCAGCAACCCTTAGTGATCTCGAAATCGCACAATCAGCTGACATCAGGCATATCAAAGAAATCGCAACAAAACTGTCCATCAATCCAGATGATCTTGAATATTATGGCAAATATAAATCCAAGCTACCGCTCAGCCTGATCAATGAAGAGAAAATAGCCAGTAGTAATCTGATATTGGTGACTGCGATTAATCCTACTCCTGCCGGGGAAGGCAAGACCACGGTATCTATCGGGTTAACTGATGGTCTGAATAAGATAGGGAAACATGCCATGGTCGTACTGCGAGAACCCTCTCTTGGTCCTGTATTCGGAATGAAAGGAGGTGCTGCTGGTGGTGGCAATTCTCAGGTTATCCCCATGGTTGATATTAATCTTCATTTTACCGGAGATTTTTCTGCTATTGAAAAAGCAAATAATCTGCTCGCTGCACTGATCGACAATAATATTCAGAATAAAACTCATAATCTGAATATTGATCCCCGCACGATAGTCTGGAAAAGAGTGATGGATATGAACGATCGCGCACTCCGCCAGATGGTCATCGGTCTTGGGGGTTCAGCGAATGGCATACCACGCGAAGATGGATTCAACATCACAGCAGCTTCGGAGGTGATGGCTATACTTTGTCTTTCTAAAGATTTTCATGATCTGAAAAACCGACTTGGAAATATTTTTATAGGGTCTACATTTGATCGAAGGCCGGTATTTGCACGTGAATTGAAAGCAGAAGGCGCTATGGCAATACTGCTTAAAGACGCAATTAAACCAAATCTTGTTCAAACACTTGAAGGTAATCCTGCCATCATTCATGGCGGCCCATTTGGCAATATCGCACAGGGAACCAATTCTATCATCGCTACAAAAACGGGCATGTCACTATGCGATTATGTAGTGACCGAAGCCGGATTCGGTGCTGATCTCGGGGCTGAAAAATTTCTTGATATCAAATGTCCTGTCGCCGGACTAAAACCAAAAGCATTAGTATTGGTAGCCACGATACGAGCCCTCAGGCATCATGGTGGTGCCAAGAAAGAGGAATATAACACACCCAGCCTGCCTAAAGTAAAGAAGGGTTTTGAAAACCTGGAGAAGCATATTGAGAATTGTAAAAAATTCGGACTTACGCCTGTTGTAGCGATCAACCATTTCTATTCGGATACAGATGAAGAAATAAATTTTGTAAAAGAGAAATGCAAATCCATGGGGGTTAATGCTGTTGTGTCAAAGGGATGGTCACTCGGTGGTGATGGCACTACAGATCTTGCACAGGCTGTATTGGATAGTATTGAAAGCGGTGTGAATGCATATCATCCACTGTATGACTGGAGCCTTTCTATCGAAGGAAAAATCATGCTTATCGCCACAGAAATATATGGAGCTAGCCATGTGAATTATTCGCTGAAAGCGATTTCCCAATTGAAAGAATTAGTCAGAAATGGTTTTGATGGATTGCCTGTATGTATGGCAAAAACACAAAAATCATTTTCGGATGATGAGAAAAAAATCGGGCGACCCGTCAACTTCACCATTAATATCCGCGAAGTAGAAGTGGCAGCGGGCGCGGGGTTTGTCATACCGATTTTGGGTGAAATGATGCGTATGCCGGGGCTGCCAGCTGTACCAGCCTCTGAAGGTATGGACATCGACGACAATGGAGTTATAACTGGTTTGTCGTAACTTCATAGAACTTCTTTTACAGGCAATGAACGTCGAACGGTATAATGGTATATTTTACAATGAAGGGAAGTTTTCCCAGGTGGAAGATATACTCGCCATTGAGGTGCCTCTTGCTATTGCTATCAATGACATTCCATTCACAGTGACAATGCAAACTCCAGGTAATGAGAAAGACCTCGTTCGCGGTCTGTTGTATTCAGAAAATGTTTTCCGCAGCCTGATTGAAGACCCGGCCATTGAGATAACCGGTGTCAATGAGGAAGGCTTTATCTCATCTGTAAACGTTAAGACATCTCCTGCTTTGATATTGAAAGATTTTGCAGGAACACGTAATGTGATCAGTGCATCTTCTTGTGGGATTTGTGGAAAAACTTCTCTGGATGAATCGAATGATGAGCAGGTTTCAAATCATGAAATACTCGATCCTTCGTTAGTATCAATGATGTTTGACCAGGTCAGCAGTAAACAAAAATCATTTCAGCAATCCGGTGGCACACATGCTGCAGGAGCATTTACAATTGATGGTGAGCTACTTACTGTTCAGGAAGATATCGGAAGACATAATGCTGTCGATAAAGTCATTGGTTATTTAGTCAATCATCGTTTATTAGATAAAGTCAAATGCATGACTGTAAGCGGCAGAGTCTCTTATGAAATCGTCAACAAAGCGAAAGCTGCGGGGATACCATTTATAGCTGCTGTTTCGGCACCCTCCTCTCTTGCAGTTGATTATGCTGAAGAAGGAGGAATCTCTTTAATGGCATTTTGCAGGAATAAAAAATTAACGGTGTACTCTCATCACATGCAGGTCGCGAATGAACCTGAAGGAATGATGACCGGCCCTGTCAATCAACATCTCCATGTCGAAAAACTTAAGTGATCTCTCTGGCCGTAAAGGCCTTTCGAAAAATCTTTTCGAAGAACTGGGTATCGCTGCCAAAGCCACAGGCACTCCCGGTGAAGACGATATGGAGAGACTCCGTTCTGATTTTCTTGTCGGTAAGGCCAATGTATATGGCTCAGTTTCTTTTTATGATTTTCTGAAGAAAGACAATCAGGGTAAGAAAGTGTACATCTGCAATGGTAGCGCCTGTCTTACTGCCGGCACTCAGGGAAAATTAGAGGCTACGTTGAGTGCGCATTTTTCTAAAGAAGAAACAGGCGAAATGTGTTGCCTGGGAAGATGTCATGAAAACAATTCTTTTCATTTCAACGGCAGAAATTATTCAGGAGATGATATCCACAATATCGTAAACATCAAAAAAGGAATAACAACTGATCCCGATCAATATCAAGTTGGAAGTAAAGGCACTCCGATACTTACGAGTGAATATGGAACTGTGCCTGATTATTATAAAATATTTCTTGCCTGCCTGCAAAAAACACCCGAGACATTATTAGCAGAATTAAAAGATTCAGGGCTACGTGGTCGTGGTGGTGCAGGATTTTCTATGGCTTTCAAATTGGACTCTTGCAGGAATGTGGTGTCAACTACAAAATTTATCGTGTGCAATGCTGATGAAGGTGATCCGGGTGCATATTCTGATCGATACATCATGGAACACCGGCCGCATGCAATGCTGATGGGCATGATGATCGCCGGTTACATCACAGGTGCCGCTTATGGTGTTGTGTATATCCGCGGTGAATATCCTGAATCCGTCGACATCGTCAATGAATGTGTTGAAACATTGCGTAAAGAGAAACTGATAGGAGAAAATATCCATGGTTCAGGATTCTCATTTGAATTTAAAATCATAAAAGCACAAGGTGCATATATCTGTGGTGAAGAGACAGCGCTGCTCTCTTCCATTGAAGGACAACGTCCCGAAGTGCGCGTGCGGCCTCCATATCCAACCCAAAAGGGTTTATTCAATCAACCTACAGTAGTCAACAATGTGGAGACGCTAGCTAATCTTCCATATATCATTCAGCATGGAGGGAAGGCTTTTGCTGCCATCGGAACGGCTAAGTCCACCGGCACAAAGTTGATTTCGCTGGATGGCTTTTTCAATCGTCCGGGGATTTACGAAGTTGATATGGGAACACCATTAAGCATTGTCATCAATGAACTTGGTGGTGGTTTCCGGCTACCTGTTAAAGCCATGCATATTGGCGGACCACTAGGTGGGCTTGTTCCTGTGCATAAGATCGAAAGCCTGACTGTTGATTTTGATTCTTTTGCTAAAGAAGGATTTTTATTGGGACATGCTTCAGTTGTTTGTATTCCGGAGGATTATCCATTGATCAAAT
>JBDUAU010000004.1:0-13504 GCA_040004485.1 Saprospiraceae bacterium | reverse complement strand
TAAGGTATTCAGATTTTTTTTTGAAATGGAAGCCAGGAGGTTGGCCGCATATGAACGAACGATCTACAAAGACTTTGATCATCACATCATCATTTCAGCGCAAGACAGGGAGCGATTAAAGATGCCTTCAAAAGAGCATATCGCAGTGATTCCAAATGGCGTGGATACACAGTATTGGCAGAATATTGGTCCAAATACAGCATCACATGATCTTGTTTTCGTTGGTAATTTGGGATATGGTCCGAATAAATCAACTGCTTCTTTTATCGTTAAACATATTCTTCCTGAGCTTCTAAAGCGGAAAAGGAAAGTGAGGGTACTCATCGCAGGAGCACGTCCGGGGCATGAAGTTTCAGCATTAAATAAGATTGAAGGTGTCACTGTCAGGGGGTGGGTCGAAGACATTCGGGAAGCCTATCAGGATGGTCGTATCTTTGCCGCACCTATGTTTTCAGGACTTGGGCTACAAAACAAAATTCTTGAAGCGATGTCGATGCGTTTACCTTGTGTGACTTCTTCCATGGTCAATAATGCCATTGGAGCTACTCCGGGGAAACATATTCTCGTAGCTGATACTATCGATGACATTCTGAGCTGTATCGAACTATTATTGGATCACCCTGACAGGTATGAAGAAATAGCAAATGCAGGCCGGGAATTTGTAGTCGCGCATTATAAATGGGAAGACCAGGTGAATAAGCTGGAGACCTTGATTTTTACTCAAAACGAATATCTGCCGAAATGATTGATCCCGAAATGGAAATTATGGATAAGCCCTCGCAGCTGGATTCGATTGCTTCAGCGATTGAAGACATACGTCTCGGAAAAATTATCATCGTGGTTGATGATGAGGATCGTGAAAACGAAGGTGATTTTATTTGCGCTGCTGAATGCGTTACACCGGAGATCATCAATTTTATGGCTACACACGGCCGTGGCCTGATCTGCGCACCTCTGGATGAAAAAAGAGCTGACGAACTGAAGCTGCAGATGATGGTCAGGGAAAATACAGCGCTTCATGAAACAGCATTTACAGTTTCAATTGATTTGATAGGTCGGGGTTGTACTACAGGAATTTCGGCTCATGATCGTGCTACTGGTATCAGAGCGTTGGTGAATCCTATGGTTAAAGCGGAGGATTATGCGCGCCCTGGGCACATCTTTCCTTTGAGGGCTAAAACAGGTGGTGTATTACGTCGCAGCGGTCATACAGAAGCAGCTATTGATCTTGCTCGTCTTGCAGGCTATTATCCTGCTGGCGTGTTGGTGGAAATTCTGAATACTGACGGTACCATGGCACGTCTTCCCCAACTTGCAGAGATTGCTAAAAAACATGATTTGAAGCTGATCTCCATTCAGGATTTAATTGCATACAGAATGGATAAGGAACGTATCGTGGAAAGAATGCCTTCCTATAAAATTTCTTCTAAATATGGTACATGGAAAGTCATTCCCTTCAGGCAATTGACAAATGATGATATTCATCTCGCGTTAATTAAAGGAGATCTTGAAAATTCAGATCCTGTACTGGTCCGCGTACACAGCATGTCAAGGACAGGTGATTTGCTTGGGCTGATATTTGGTGAAACCGGGAAGGAAATAGATAACGCATTATCTATGATCGACAAAGAGCAAAGCGGGGTTTTCTTACTTATGCGCCATCATGAATTATCAGATAATGTAATTGATATTCTAAAAGCATATGCTCAGGAAAACGGTCCTGTCAGTGATCATCAACAAAGAGATATCGGTGTAGGAGCGCAAATCCTCAGAGATCTTGGTATCACAAGGATGAGGCTGATGACGAATCATCCAATTCCGCGAATAGGATTAATTGGATTTGGGCTTGAAATTGTTGAGAACGTGACGATCTAAAATAGTCACCCTGGAATTATTATGCTACTTTAAAAAGAAGGACATATAGAATCATCATTTTCATAAAAGCCTGTGAAGCTTATTGAGAGTTCAAATGCGCCTTTGCCTGCATGGCCTTCATTAAGATTGTTGACCAGGATATCATGACTCAATCCGATCAATAACCCTTTCACTTCATATGCGGTAAGCAAATACACTGCAGATGGTTTTAATCCGGTTGACGATGTTTGATTGAAACGAACACCACCTCCTATGTGGAAAGCCTGGTTGTCATAATTCGTCAGATCAAATTTTACCAATCCGGCTGCTGCTATCATTTGATGAGGCCCTTGCAGTTGCCACAGAAGCCTGGGCAGAAAAGCGATCAATTCGTTTGATGATATTTCCATAGAAAGATATCCTGTCAGTTTCCGGTCTATTTTGGAATCCGGAAGTAAAGCATATGTCTCATCATCCAGAGAATGCTTGTAAAAAGAGATTGAATTTCCGATCAGATGATCTACAGAAAAGCCAAAGGAGAAGCTTGAATATTTGGATGCAGATGAAGAATAGCGCACACCCAGCCCAAGATCCATGAATGCAAAATTATTGTTCGGAAGATTCTCCGCGGTGCCAAGTGAGTATTGATCTAAACCATTAAATTGATCATTGAAATAAATATTCTCATAGTTGACATTGCGTTGCGCCACACCCACATTCAATCCTGCGGCAAGGTATTGGCCCTGATCTTTATTTAACGCTTTATGATAGCTTCCATAAAGTGACAGCATATTCTGATTGATGTTGAGAATAGCTGTACGGTCTGTAAGCAATGAAAACCCTGCACCGAAATAGTCATCTTTCTGTTTGTCAGGAATGATTTTCAGATCTCCATAGATAGCCATTGTCGTAAACGGACTTTCGATGATGCTTCTCCACTGATCTCTGTAGGCAAGAGATACCCTATACCTGCCGGCTACATCACCCGCATATGCAGGATTCAAATCCACAGGGTGCGCAAAGGCTTGCGTCAACAATTTATCCTGCGCAGTTGAAATGAGGGGAAAACAAAAAGCAAAACCGAAGAAAAAAAGTAAAAACCTACGCTTCATATCAAATCATTTGCAGAATATCATACTTTGTCAGAATGTGCACATTGCCTGCTTTGTCTTTTGCCATCACAGCAGGAATCTTTTTGGTGATGTATTTATTGAGTTTACTGATCGCCAGTTCTTCGCTCACCATTGGAAATGGTTCGTCCATAATATCCGAAACAGGTTTTTCAGCGTGATTCAATGGATTCTCCAGTATAAATGTGAGTATGGTATTTTCAGACACAGAGCCGACGATTTCTTCTCCTTTCATAACGGGCATTTGAGAGATATCGTATTCCTTCATCAGTTGCAATGCATGCCTCACTTTGTCATCAGCATTTACGGTGATCAGTTGATGATTCAGATTTGCCTTCAGCATGTCCTTCACCATGAGCTCTTTGTCAAGGAAACCCCGTTCACGCATCCAGTCATCATTATAGATTTTACCTACATACCTGCTGCCATGATCATGGAAAATAATGACGACCACATCTTCGGCACTAAGCTGATCTTTCATTTGCAATAATCCTGCAAGTGCACTTCCCGCAGAATAGCCCATGAGCAATCCTTCTTCCCGTGCAAGACGCCTTGCAGCAAGAGCGCCATCAGCATCAGACACTTTTTCAAAATGATCGATCAGGGAGAAATCAACATTCTTTGGCAGTATATCTTCACCAATGCCTTCTGTGATATACGGATAGATTTCTTTCTCATCAAAAATCCCTGTTTCCTTATATTTTTTAAAGACACTACCATAAGTATCGATACCCCAGACTTTGATGTTTGGATTTCTTTCTTTCAGGTATTTCGAAACACCGGATACAGTCCCACCTGTACCAACACCTACGACCAGGTGAGTAATCTTACCATCCGTTTGTTCCCAGATTTCAGGACCGGTAGTTAAGTAGTGTGCTTTGGAATTAGAAAGATTGTCATACTGATTGCACCAATATGAATTGGGTATTTGCTGGCTTAGTCTTTCAGCTACAGAATAATAAGATCGTGGGTCTGTAGGTTCCACATTTGTAGGGCAAACGATAACTTCTGCGCCGAGTGCCTTGAGCATGTCGATCTTTTCCTTGCTCTGCTTATCGCTGGTCGTAAAAATGCATTTATAGCCTCTTACTGCCGCCACAAGCGCAATCCCCATTCCTGTATTTCCGGATGTACATTCGATGATAGTTCCGCCAGGCACTAATTTACCTGCAGCTTCAGCATCATCAATCATCTGTACGGCCATCCGGTCTTTGATCGAATGACCTGGATTGAAAGTCTCAACTTTAGCTAACACTAAAGCTTTAACTCCCTTGACGACCTTATTCAGCCTGATCATCGGGGTATTCCCTATAGTTTCGAGGACATTATTAGCGAACTTCATCACAGGCAAAGATGCGAAAAATAGGCCTTACTCGACGTAACGCCACCGGGCGAAAAACTGCTGGTCAAGCGCGCCCAGTGCCCTGGCAGTCGAGGGCGAGACCACAATACCGACATTTGATTGGTATAGGCCCGGAGGGAAATGGCCAGCTACTTTAGCTGTAATCGTTCGTTTAAGCATTGGGTTTGTGATTTCCATATAGGAACCTACTCTGGCCGAGGGATGGAGTACGTAGAAATGTGCATTTACATTTCCCTGTTTCCATACAGCAAGACCTTTTTGTTCCTGGATTTTATTACCTGCGGCATGAGCTTCAAGGATATAGTCTTTAGGTTTTAATAGCATCGAATCTCTGCCGGCAACAATTGTTGAAGCGGCAAAAGGCGCTTTAATGGCTGATGGTACATACCATCCGATCTTCAGGACTTGCCCTATGGCCAGTCCTTGTTGGACATTGGGATTGAGAGTTGATATGGTTTCAGGACTGACACCAAGAAAACCTTTTGAGATCCGGTAGAGGGTTTCTTTCGGTTGAACCTGATAAAAAAGCTCCATTTCCGGGTTAGTTCCCACAGGAGGTGAAAAGGATATCGACCCTGGCCAAATCGGTATATTGACAGGATATCCTAGTGGAATTGCGTTCGGTACCAAATCAGGATTGGCGGCAAGAATGGAGTCTATGGAGACGTTGTATTTCCTGGAAAACCCGTATAATGTCATGCCCGGATCCAGGGATTCAATGAGTACCAATCCGGCATGGTCAAGGTAGTGGACAAATTTTTTAGGTGGTACTTCAGTGCTTTCGGCCTGACCTGAAATATGGAGGGTAATGCATAGGAAGCTAAAGAGTAACAGGTATTTCATCCGGATCATTTGAAAGACAAATGTATTACATATTAAATAAATTTCTAATATTTAATTAAAAAGATCGACTTTTGCAGGATATCAATACACAGTACATGAACGCATATTGCGCTATGGCGATTATCCCGGCCAGGTATGGATCTCAAAGGTTACCCGGAAAACCCTTGCTCCAGATACATGGCAAAAGTCTGATTCAGCGGGTTTGTGAACAGGTCCAGCAGGCTAAATCAATTGATCACTTTTGCGTTGCTACCGACGATATCCGTATCTATAATCATGTTAAAAAACTCGGATACGATGTCGTCATGACCCGTTACGATCACCCTTCAGGCACATTCCGTTGTGCGGAAGTCCTGGGTCAGTTTCCGATGGTATCACATGTAGTCAACATACAGGGAGATGAGCCATTGATCGATCCGGCCATGATTGATTTACTGTCAAACTATATCTGCGAACAGTCCGGGTTAAGCATTGCAACACTTATTCATCGTATAGATGATGCTTCGGATTTGGAGAATAGTAATATCGTGAAGGTGGTCGTTAGCCGGAGTGGAGCAGCAATGTATTTCAGCAGGCAGGCTATTCCTTATGTTCGGGATTTTCCTATTGAAAAGTGGTTGAGCCAGGGTATTTTTTATAAACATATTGGGTTGTATGCATTCACTTCGCAGGCATTACTGGCGATTGAAAAACTTTCAGGACATCCATACGAATCCATGGAAAGACTTGAGCAACTGAGCTGGTTAGGGAATGGCTATCAGATACAATGCCTGGAGACCACAATGGAATCAAAAGGGATTGATACTGAGGAGGATCTTAAATTAGTCAGTGCGATCATCATGGAAAAAGAAAATTGAACAACCCTTCACTGACCAAGAAATGATCCGTCAAATGCAAATGGAAGAAGGTCTTTTACATCTTTGATTTCTAATATGTCTCCGCCATCGGCGATTGCCAATAAAAGACGAATAGGTTGAAGTTGAAATGATCTGTACTCATTTAATATTTGCCGGCAAGATCCGCAGGGACTCGCGGGTGTTTTCTGATTTTCATTGTCGACAACAATTGCAATCGTATCAATTGGTATTCGCCCGTGCTCATGTGAGAGTCTGTACAAAGCAACGCGTTCTGCGCATTGCCCGATAGGAAAAGCTCCATTCTCCTGATTTGATCCGATTGTAATCTGACCATCATCTGTACGAATGGCAGCACCGACTTTGAATTTTGAATAAGGGGCATAGGCCATTTCAGTGGCCAATCTGGCCTCATCCAAAAGATGTTGATCGTTAGTGGAGAGTGATTCTTTGTCAGAGTGAATTGAATACGAAAAACTGACTTCTTTCTGTTTCATTTGCGATCAAGATAAAACTTAATTCTAATGGATTCTTTGGTTTAACAGGATTTGACCATCTTTCGTCATTCTTATGCAATGGGTCATTCCGTATAAAAATTTTATTAACGACTCGGTTCGCCAGGTTCAGTTTTTCATGCTCTGCCGTCAGACAGGTATTATTCTCTCCTCTATAATATTGGCTCATTTCCTATCGGTTGATTCCGTAGGAAGTATTGAAATGTTGATGCTTTGCGGATACCTGATGACATTCTTCTGGTCAGATGCTTTAGTGAAAGGGTACCTGGCTAATCATCAGTTGCTCACTGAAAAATATTTTGTGACTACTTTTTTATGGCTCTATTTTCTGGGTGGATTGGTGGCCATGCTTTTTCTTTTAGTGGGGCGTTCGTTTTTGATTCCTTTGTTTACTGCACGATCACAATTACAAGGTCTTGAATTATTTGCGTTGTATCAGGTGCTTATTATTCCTGTCTGGATAGCCCCACTCATAGGATTACTACAGGGGCAAAACACAATGTTGGTTTCGCTCTATGTTCTGATTGGGCCTGCTTTCGCTTGCTTTAGCAGCCTGCAATGGTTACCTGGCATACAAGGCGCTTTGATCGGGCTTTTCTGCTATGCTTTAGTTGGATTTATATGGATGATGACGAAAACGCAATTCATCCCAAATCTCCGGTTGAAATCTATTCTCAGGATTATCTGGCCGGCTACTTGGCCACTCATTTTGTATGCGGTTTCAAATGGTATCGCCAGGAGCTTTGATGCATGGCTGGTGGCCCGGAATTTTGACACCGGGACCTTCGCCATCTTCAGATACGGGGCCAGGGAGTTTCCGGTTGTTATAGCCCTCTCCGCAGGATTGAGCACGATGATGATTCCTAAGCTTCGCGAATTTCAATCGCTTGTAGAATTAAGAATTCGGTCTACACGATTGATGCATATTTGTTATCCCATTGTGGCCTTATTTATATTCTGCAGTGTGCCGTTATTTGAGTTTGTTTTTGGAATGCAATATCGAAGTAGTGCTATCATTTTTAATATTTATTTACTTCTCACACTTACCCAGTTAGTATTTCCCCAGGCGATTATGACCGCCAGGCAGGACACAAAAATTCTTTGGTACGTTTCAATCGCGGAATTGATAGTGAATGTTATTGCAAGCATTTTATTGATGCATTCATTTGGCATTATTGGAATTGTATGGGGAACCCTCATCGCCTATATTTTTGAGAAGATCGTATTCATGCTTTTTATTCATTCCAGGTATCAGATAAAGCCTTCAGCCATCATGAATATTCCGGTATGGATTGGATATGTGATTAGTTTGTGCGGCGTATTTATACTATCGAGATGGGTATTTGGAATTTAAGAAAAATAGTCTCAGTTCTTGAAGAACTGAAAATAGCAGAGGCCAGGGAAGCAGAAAATCTGGCAGGATGGGTCTGGGAAGAAATCATGGGATTTTCACCCTTAGCAGAATTGAATCTCACCCATGGCGAGGAAGAAAAAATAACTGGAGTATTTGATCGCATTTCGGCCGGTGAACCAGTCCAGTATATTGCGGGCCATACATGGTTCTATGGAATCAAGTTGAAGGTAACACCTGATGTGCTTATCCCGCGACCTGAAACAGAAGAATTGGTAGCCTGGGTAATAGAAGATTTAAAAAATGTAGAAAAAAAAGAAATTCGAATATTGGATATTGGGACAGGAAGTGGATGTATCCCCATCGTGCTTAAAATGAATTTGAAAGACAGAGCATCTGTGTTTGCTATTGACATATCAGGACCGGCATTGGATATTGCTTCAGTTAATGCACGGTCTTTCAAACTTGAAATAAAATTTAGTCAAAAGGATTTTTTAACTGAGGATATTCGTGATCTTGGACTTTTCGATGTGATTGTGAGCAACCCTCCTTATGTGTCCAGGGATTTTGATCAAAACGAAAAGATTAATCAATTGCGTTTCGAGCCTTCTCTGGCCATTTATCCCCCTGGTGATGATCCTAATGTTTTCTATGAAAAAATAGCCAATTCATGTAAAAAATACCTCGTACCAGGAGGATCATGTTACCTGGAGATGAATGAATACAGAGCTAATCAGATTGAAGGATATTTTGGAAATGGACAATGGAAAGATATTATGATCAGAAAGGATCTCCAGGGTGCTGAAAGAATGTTGAAAGTAAGATCCTGATGTTGGAAAGAGGCCTTAATTAGGATTATTATGGGGTTGAGGAATTTTGCAAACGTCCCGCACAGAAAAATAGTATGTTAAATGACAATTTACCGTCTAATATCTCTTTTTTGCATTTTCTCTGCTAGCGGATCGAAAGATATATTTTCATGTATAATAAATTGATTTACAATTAATTAACCATAATTTTTAATTTTAATATTCTTTCAATTCCAGAAACAAATAGAGGTCAAATATTATTTTATCAGTATAAAATTTGTATATTTGGAACAAACTATTGAGAAATCATCGGGCATTAACATCTTCTATTGGGCAAGTAATTATACACTCACAATGCGACTAAGAATTCCTTTGCTATGCATATGTATAGTATCCTATCTATATACCATAGCTCAACCTAACAATGATTGTTCTACTGCGCAATCCATAATCACTTTGGATGGTACATGCGTCAGTGGAAGTGATAACACGGGGGCCACGCCGGATGTTGGACCATCTTCATGTACTGCAGGCTCCAATAATAATGTTTGGTATACCTTTGTGGCTCAGGGTGTAAGTGCACAGATTAATGTGCCGAATGGTCCTGGAGTTCCGGAAATCACATTAGCAAATTTTACAGGAGCGGCATGTGTCCCTGGTAATTTCGTCGAAATAGATTGTGCCAATGGACCTACTCTTGTGGTTGACAATGTCCTGACTATAGGCCAGACGTATTATGTGATGGTTGCCTTTACGAATAATGGGGTGGGTCCGTTTGATATTTGCATTGACAATCCACCACCGGCTTCAAATGATGCATGTAGCAATGCCATTCCGCTGAGCAATATAGATGGGGTATGTACTCAATACAATAATGATTTTCCTTCCACAGACATTCTTACACCAGGATGTTTTATGGGTTCCACATATAATGTCTGGTTTTCATTTGTAGCACAAGGGGTTAGTCTTGATGCACATATTAGTCCCGGAGGACCCGGTGTAGCCCAATTAGCGGTTATCGATTTTGTGACACCCTGTAATTCTGCAGGTGCGGTTGTCGTAGGCTGTGCTACAGGTACAAATCATATTGTACTTGACAATCAATTGACAATTGGTCAGACATATTACGTGGTTGTTGGATTTCAAAACAGTAGTTTTTCTGCAGGTACCGGTGATTTTGATTTGTGTGTAGATAATCCTGTACCGGCAGTTAATGATTTTTGTAATGGTGCCATTACCATTCCGGCGAGTGTCCTGAGTGATCCAACTACCTGCTATGATGTCATCAGTGGAGTAGATGTGAATAATGACTATCCATCTACAGACGTTGGATTATTTTCCTGTTGGAATATGGGGGATAGTTATAATGTGTGGTACTCATTTGTTGCCCAGGGAAATGATGTTGAAATATTAGTTGATCCCGTATTTAATAATTGTGATCCTGAAATAGCTCTTGTGCAGTTCACAGGAAATCCTTGTGATATCAACGGAGCTCAGGCATTAGATTGCGCTAATGGAACAGTCCTGGATTTTAATGACAATCTCGTCATTGGGCAGACATATTTTGTCGCTGTAGGATTTGAAAATAATTGTACCGGAGATTTCTGCATGAATGTTTTCGATCCTGTTCCTCCGCCAAATGATCTTCCGTGTAATGCTGAAGTACTACCTACAAATGGAAACTGTGTAGATGGTACCACTATATATGCCAATCCGGAAGGATTCCCTTTGCCTCCAGCATGTCAGAGTGCGATATCAAATACGGTTTGGTATCAGATATCAATGTCGAATCCTAATAATGTTGGGTACTCGATTGATCTTTCCCTTGACAATGGAGGCCCCACTACAACGGTATCCATCGCGATTTATGAGGTTACTGATTGTAATAACATCGCGAATCTTGTATTTTTTAATTGCGGTGCTCCACCTCAGGCTCCACTTGAGTTTGGTCCCGTAGATGAAACGGCGACCTACTATATAATGATTGCCACATCAGAACCAAACGAAACAGATTTTTCTATCTGTGTTGATGAAATCCCTCCTTGCTTTACAAATGATGTGTGCGATATGGCTACGGTAATACCCAATGTCGTCTCTGACATGGCTTTCGTTTGTGTGCCAGGTTGTAATCTTTTTGCAGATCCTGAAACATTTAATAACAATTGCGGAATTGGAGATTTTTCAACGGTTTGGTTCCAGGTTCCTACAGATGGTAGTGCTACGTTGATGAACATCAACGTTCAGAGTGATGACTTTTCTGCACCTACGATTACATTATTTCACTTAGTATCTGATTGTGCAAATCTGCAAAATGTCGGCTTGACGCAAAGTAATTTGTCGTGTATTACAGGTTCTAACGGAGAAGCAGAAGCACTTGGCTCAAATGTCGGGTCAAATGAAATTTACTATATAGCAGTCAGCTCCCTCAATTCTGTAGGAGGTAATTTTACATTATGTGTGAACACGATAAGCCAGGCATCAGCATGTGTGACGAGTTCAAACATTCAGATTGTGTCGAGATCAGGTGGCGGACCATTAACCGGACCTTTCTTCCCTGGTGAAACCGTGTCAATTTGTATGAATGTAAATTCATACACTGCTGCAGGAAATGGATGCCAATGGTTCCAGGGAATGATTCCTGTTTTCGGAAATGGATGGGATCCATCTTCATTTGATCCAAATGGTCAACCGTTAGGTGCCACATTAAACGGAAATAATATAGGAGTTTCCGGAAATGGACTTTATGGCGCTTCAACATGGGATTGGTTCACGGGAATCGGTTACCATCATAATAATGTATTCTTCCAGGTTGGAGATCTTGACGGAAATGGCACAATTGAAATGTGTAATATTCTATATGATGTCAATTGTCCAAATCTGGGTGGAATTACCGGAGGATGCTGCGGCCCTTGTTGGGCAAACGCAGGAGATCCTTTACCACCTGGTTGGTTTGCTTATGGAATCAATGGAACATGTCCGACGTTAGGACCACCGCCTACAGTAGACTGGGGAGATGGAAATACGTGCGGTGGTGGTATGGGACCATGGCATTTTTGCTTTGACCTGATTACCCGGGATTATCCGGATTGTCTTACTGATCCTACAACCATGGATTTGAGCCTTGGATTTTTTACAACAGCTGATGGTGAGACAGGATCGTGGACAGGAGGGCCAAGTGTTTGTGCACTTGACCAACCATTATCATTAGGCCTTCCTATGTGTTGCAGTGTTTTGACAGAAGATGATCAGGTTGCTGACCCATTATGTAGCGGCCAGACTTTTGTGTATACAGTAGATGCACCGGGAGTTGATTTCTGGACCTGGACGTATGATGATGCCGGTGGTGTCACCGGAGGTGTCGATGGTCAGGGTGGTCCAGGATCTCTTATCATTGCTACACTTATCAATGGTGGAAGTACAAGCGGAACAGGTGAATATACATTCCTTGGGTTCGCAGGAGGCGCATGTCCGGTATATCGTATTGTCCTTACTGTTCCTGTCTTTCCTGAGATTATGGCCTCGTTTACTCCACTTCTTCTTTGCTCTACACCTACAAATCCATATATCATAGGGCCGGATGTAATAGGTGGTTCCGGCAATTACGATTATATATGGGCACCTGGCGGAGAAAACACAGCTACGATTTCTGTCGATAATCCTGTCAATGGAACTACATATACTGTCACAGTAAGTGATGATGTTGGTTGCGTTGGTACTGCTTCTATAACCATCCAGGTTTACACAACTTTTCCTGTTGATATTCTCAGTCCAATCACCGAGCAATGTTTAAGTGATGGCCCTATAAATCTTGATGTCAATGCGTCCGGAAATTTCCCACCATTTGCTTATGAATGGACTTTACCCGGTGGAGGAACACTCAATACACAAAGTATAATGTCCGATGTTACCGGCCAGCATCTCGTCGTAGTCACTGATGACGAAGGCTGTATCGGAAAGGATTCAGTGAGTATAATCCTTGATGAGTCACCTGCAGTTACGGTTCAGGGTGTGATAGGTCAGCCTGCCATATGTGATGGTAATTCAACTCCCTTGACTGCGGTTGCATCCATGGGTGAAACACCTTATATCTATGACTGGGATACACCGGAAGGACCGGATTCTGGAAAAAATATTTCAGCCACCAGCCCTGGTACATATACCGTTACCGTTGAAGACAATAATGGATGTACAAGCACAGGCGAAATAGAAGTTTTACTACAGCCTTCACCTGTACCTGATCTGGGTCCGGATCTGCAGATATGTAATTTTGATGAAATCGTAGAGATTACGCCTACAGAGTTGTTCTCGGATTATCAATGGTCCATTGGCCCGGCTGCTAATGGTCTGAGTTCAATTGGTATTCAAATACCGGGTGACTATTCAGTCACTGTAACGAACGAATTTGGCTGTACTGGCGAAACATCAATTAATGTTTCAATTTTTCCGCTGACACTGTTTCCAATGCCTGATACATTTAAAATATGTGCCGGTGCTACGATTACTATCGATGGAAATGATTATGGAGGACCATGGGATTATTTTATATGGGACCAATGTGCTTCTTGTCAATGTTGTGGTACTTTTTCTGCCGGCGATTATACTGTTACTGCATATGATGACAACGGTTGTTCAGCAGCGCATGATTTTACTATCGCTAATACGATTACACTTTCTCCGAATCTTCAGGGACCAACTGTGATATGTGCTGGATATCCTATCACTTTAACTACGGATCCTGGATTTACAA
Organism: Saprospiraceae bacterium; assembly: GCA_040004485.1. Classification (GTDB taxonomy): domain Bacteria; phylum Bacteroidota; class Bacteroidia; order Chitinophagales; family Saprospiraceae; genus Opimibacter. The sequence goes on along the minus strand of JBDUAU010000004.1, from coordinate 38 downwards.
CATACACATGGTCTGTTCCCGGATCTACTAATTCTATT
>JBDUAU010000376.1:0-3983 GCA_040004485.1 Saprospiraceae bacterium | reverse complement strand
ATCGTAAGGCTGCATGAGTAGCGTACCCCCTTTCCATTTGTCACCTATAAGGACGACTTCGGAAATATCACTCCACTGTCGCAGAATCTTCATGAGCGATTTCTCCGCTTCCGAAAAGCTGACGGCTTCTGCAGTTTCAATACGTTCGATTACGTCCCACTGTGTATAATCTTTCCCTACGTTTTTAAGACCATAGACCATAAACGCTACCTCATAGGCCGCCGGATGAAGCCGGATGATGACACCATCTCCATAGGCAGGATGTTTAACTCTCGATCCTACACCGAGCAATTCTTTTTGTTCTGACATTTTTTTAAAATGTTTTATTACGTTATTAGCGGCAAAAATACTTCACTCCGTGGTTTAAACTACATTTCAGGTGGCATTAAGATCAGAAGTTCGCTCCGATACATGCCATTCAGTTCCCTTTTTAGTCAACATCATATCTATAACGATCTTAATCCAGATGACAATGCAGGGAAAAGCTTTTAATACATATGGCTTGATGATTTGTTTACGGAAATCGTGAGGAAAAATATCAGTGGCGGACAATGATGTCAATATGATTGCCAAAACAAACAGAACGATATTTAGTATTGTAGGTTTCCGGGTAAAAAACCAGATCGAAACACCAGCAATGGCAATGATAAATGTTGGCGACTCCGCCATATGATTGAAGATGACAATCCAGATCAATAGGGAGGTGAGCGCAAGTAATCTGAAATCGAAATCCCTATACATTTTCATTTTAGTGAATGGAAGGAGAAAAATCAATGCTCCCGGGATCAGGATCCAAACTCTGTCCGGTTGAAAATGCAACCACATTTTTAACCAGCCAAACATGGAATACCCATAAACTGTAGGTGGTTGGTCTGTCCCAAGCAAATGAAACCAACTTTGATAAATATTGAAAAGCCGTCCTAAATCAACTACACAAAGAGGTAATAAGAAGAATATCAAACCCCAGAAAATAGTATAAAGTCCCATTTTCAGTTTTTGTGGATAAAAAAGAAATAAAGAAAAACCTACAAGACCAAACAGCTTGATATAGACACTAAGCATTAAACAAAAAGCAGCGATGAAAAAATTATTACGTTCGCATAGACAGAAAGAAAATATGATCAGACCGGCCATAAGGCCATTTGATTGTTCATTTTGCATCGTGGTCATTAATTCCGGAATGCATGCCAGCAGTATCAGTCCCTTTTGCTGAGTGGTCAGCCTGGGTAAATAGTAAATAGCAAGAATAAGGATTACGGCATTAAGTGCATTCCATAGCAATAGACCGATGCTATCAGGTAGTATGGCAAAAAAACCAAATAAAAGTGAAAATGCCGGACTATATTTAAAGAGATCCCAATGTTCATCAGGATAAGCAATGTATAAATCCATTCCATTGATCAGATGATAAAAGGATTGCCTGAAGATTATATAATTGTTATATGCAGTGTAATCCTGCAATCCTTCTTTAATGGGTGCCAGAGGTAGTAAAAGAGCCTGAATACTTGCTCCGATTGATAAAGCAATAAAAAGGAAAAGTATAAATCTAAAACGGGTGATCCACTGTAAGAATTGAAGCATAGTGATGACAGCATTGAGCTGAATCGATGCGTGGCTTTACGGCTTGTTTCGATTTCAGACAATGAATGTATATGATTTTACTGTGGCTTGAATGCCTGGAGCATTTGTCTTTTGCCGGGTGCGCCCGGAATCCTTGAAACCAGATATCCGGAATGTTCCATATTTCTCCTCACATCTCCTTTGGCACAGTATGTCACCAGGCAACCTCCCGGAGCTGTTGCATGGTAAAGTCGGTCAAACATATCCTGCCTCCATAATTCAGGCTGCACTTCAGGCGCAAAAGCATCAAAGAATATGCAATCGAAATGAACCGTATCAGGCAGATGATTCATTAATTTATAAAGGTGGAATGTGAAATAATCCGTTTTAAATGCATTTGTTTCATGCATTTTTATCAAAATATCTTTTTTATCGGGAAAAGCCAGGTACCCCGGATAGTCTAAATCATTGATGATAGAAACCTCTATCGATAATCTCTCTAAACCGAAGTAATCAACCTGCAGTTGATGCTTTTGTGAAAATAGGAATGACAGGAAAGCATTCAGCCCAGTACCAAAACCAAATTCAAGGACCCTGATCCTTTTCCTGTTAATTTGTGTGGCAAGGCATTTTTGCACATAAGTGTGCTTACTCTCGCTTACCGCTCCAAATATGGAATGGTAAGTGGCTTTGTAAATCTTACTGTATAGCGTAAATGAACCATCACTTGTCGGGACAGCAAATAATTCCTCTCTTCCCAGAACAGGGGAGACGGATTCATTTATCATTGGGGTTGGTTCTAATTTGAAAAATAAACCTCAGCTTGATTATTTAGCTGAATGTCTATTCAAAGGTAGCCCTGGAAGACCAGACCGAGCTTAGCAGGAAGGTGCTGCCGGAACTTCAGTATTGGAATCAACATGGAAATCACTTGGACAGCCATATCCTTTATTGCAACTTGTAGTCATTGTGACAGAGGCAACAAAACCAAGGAGAATGAGGAGGTACTTTAGAGATGATACTTTCATGTTCGACATTTCTTTAATTTGACCCGGTTTCATTGCCGGTTACCTAGTATTAATCGTTTTGGCGACGAAATTATTTCATTTCAACCGTTTTTTTTGAAAAAAGTTGCTTAAAAAGCCTAAATCCGCCCGTTATGAGGATTCATTTTATTGCCATCGGAGGAAGTATCATGCATAGTCTGGCGATAGCCATGAAAGACAAAGGGCATATGGTCAGCGGTTCGGATGACGAGATCTATGAGCCAAGCAAGACCCGTCTGAGACAAAAAGGACTACTTCCTGATCATCCAGGCTGGAGACCGGAGGTGATAGATGGCTCCATTGATCTGATCGTTTTGGGGATGCATGCCCGGATTGACAACCCCGAATTGGTGAAAGCAAAATCCCTAGGGCTGAAAATCCAGTCCTTTCCTGAATTCATTTATGACCTTTCCGTTTCGAAGACCAGGGTAGTGGTGGCCGGAAGCCATGGCAAGACAACTACTTCCGGAATGATAGCTCATGTCTTACATGAATCCGGAGTGCTGGCTGATCGTATGATTGGTGCAGCGATTGGATCGCTTATTCCGGTTGAAATATCAGATGCGGGAATCATCATTCTGGAAGGAGATGAATATTTGAGCAGCCCTGATGATCCCAGACCTAAATTCCTTCATTATCATCCACAGATCAGTGTGATCACTGGTATAGCCTGGGATCATATGAATGTATTCCCAACGTATGCATCCTATATCGAACCATTCCGTCAATTGATCATGTCAATTGGGAAAGAAGATACGTTGATCTATTGCGCCGATGATGCAGATCTTGTAAAATTGGTTCAAGAAATTTCTCCTAAGTGTGTTTTGATTCCTTATACCATTCAGCCTTATCATATCGAAAATGGAATCGTATCACTTACTGACCAAAATGGTGTGCAATATCCGCTGAAAGTTTTTGGCATTCATAATATGCAAAATATCGGTGCAACATTCCAGGTTATAAAAAAATTAGGACTGTCAGAAGACACTTTCTTCAAGGGTATACAAACATTTGGTGGAGCGAATAAAAGATTGGAGCTACTATATTCCGGAAAGGAGCTAATTGCATATCTTGATTTTGCACATGCACCTTCGAAAGTCAAAGCTACTGTTCATGCTGTCAGAGAAAAGCATCCTAAAGCGTACATTATTGCGTGTCTTGAGCTCCATACATTCAGTTCACTCAATCCGGATTTTCTTCCTCAATATAAAAATGCGTTGCATGATGCTGATGAAAAAATCGTGTATTACAGTCCGCATACATTGGAGATAAAAAAGCTGCCTGATCTTTCGTCTGAGCTGTTGTCAGGATTTTTTAATTCCAATGATTTAAAAGTTGCCACATCAGGTGCTCAGTTGGAGAACATCCTTACAGGTC
>JBDUAU010000250.1:0-3988 GCA_040004485.1 Saprospiraceae bacterium | reverse complement strand
GATGCAGCCGCTTGGCCAGTAGCCAGTGCCATAAGACATTTCAGACCCGAGTTTGAAGAATTTATTTCAAAATCGGCTAAAGAACAAGTAAATCACAATTATCAACATCAACCTGCAGTAGTAACATCTTAAAAATACCTGATTCAAATCCTTCGATGATCAATTGGTTTGAATAAGTTTGTCCCCGAAAAGAAAATGGCGAAAGTAACGATAGACGGAATTGAGATTGAGGTACCTGATGGTACCACTATTCTACAAGCTGCCAGGATGATAGGCCCATCTGTGGCCCCTCCTGCCATGTGCTTCTATACAAAGCTCAAGACAAGCGGGGGATATTGCAGGACATGTCTTGTGGAGGTCACCAAAGGTTCTGACAAAGATCCCCGCCCCATGCCAAAACTTGTGATCTCCTGCCGCACCACCGTCATGGACGGCATGGTCGTCACAAATCAATTATCACCAAGAGTTCTCGATGCCAGGGCTGGAATCGTAGAGTTTTTACTGCTCAATCATCCGCTTGATTGTCCTATATGCGACCAGGCAGGAGAATGTGATCTGCAGGATCTTTCTTATGAACATGGCAACTATACGACGCGAACAGATTTCGAACGAAGGACATTTGAAAAAATAGATATCGGTGATTTCATACAACTGCACATGACACGATGCATTCTTTGCTATCGTTGTGTCAAAGTCGCCGAACAAATTACAGATGGTCGTGTACACGGAGTACTCAATCGCGGAGATCTGTCTGAAATATCAACCTACATCAAAGAAGCTATTGACAATGATTTTTCCGGCAACATGATTGATGTTTGTCCAGTAGGAGCATTGACAGATAAAACATTCCGTTTCAAAAGCCGTGTATGGTTTACGAAACCTGTAGACGCACACCGTGATTGTGATAAATGTTCAGGCAAAGTTGTGCTTTGGTATCAGGGTGAAGAAGTCCTCAGGGTAACCGGACGTAAAGATCAGTGGGGAGAAGTAGAAGAATTCATTTGCAACACTTGTCGTTTCGAAAAGAAGCATACTGGAGACTGGACGATAGAAGGTGTACGCAATATCAACAGGCACTCTGTCATTTCAGCCAATAAATATAAAAATCTGGTGAAACCAAATGAGTTTCATCTTAACGATATAAAAGCTATCACAGAATAATGGATTGGAGTATTCTACTGGATAAAACTATTCTGATCGTTATCATTTTCGTGATAAGTCTTGCGATCGCTGCCTACTCCACCTATGGAGAGCGAAAAGTCGCTGCCTTTCTTCAGGACCGTATTGGGCCTGATCGTGCAGGACCTTTCGGATTATTACAACCTCTTGCTGACGGCCTCAAGTTTTTTCTCAAAGAGGAGATCATTCCTACGGCATCAGACAAGTTTCTTTTCATCATAGGGCCGTGTATCTTCATGATGACCGCTTTAATGACGAGTGCTATTATTCCATGGGGATTGCCTCTTCATTTCGGAAGTCATGTATTCACACTACAGGTTGCTGATCTGAATGTTGGCATTCTTTACCTCCTTGCTGTTGTATCTATAGGAGGTTATGGAATCATGATTGGTGGCTGGTCATCGAACAATAAATTTGCTTTACTGGGTGCCTTGAGAGCATCATCACAGATGATCAGTTATGAACTATCTATGGGTATGGCGATCATTGCACTCTTGCTATTATCTCAATCATTGAGCATCCGTGAGATCGTGGATATGCAGCAGGGATTTCATTGGAATGTATTTTATCAGCCGGTGGGATTTCTTATTTTCCTGATCTGTGCATTTGCAGAATGTAACAGGGCACCATTTGACTTACCTGAATCAGAAAGTGAGCTTGTTGGCGGATATCACACAGAATACAGCTCGATGAAGCTTGGCTTGTTTTTATTCGCAGAATATATCAACATGTTTATTTCTTCGGCGATCATATCGTGCCTGTTTTTCGGCGGATATCATTTTCCGGGCATAGATAGTCTTGGTTTATCACCTAATTGGGCTGCCGTGGTCAGCATTGCAGTGCTATTTGCAAAGATATTTTTCTTTATATTCTTCTTTATGTGGGTCAGGTGGACGCTGCCTCGCTTCCGGTATGATCAATTGATGCGATTAGGCTGGAGGATACTCATACCTTTATCCATTATCAATGTACTGGCAACAGGGGCGTGGCTTACATTTTTTAAATAGACATGATGCAGCTTACGAACAGATCGAAAGTCATAAACAAAAAGAAATTGAATTGGGTGGAGAGTTTATATCTCCCTGCCATTTTCTCGGGTATGATTATTACGATCAAACACTTTTTTAAAAAGGCAGCGACAACACGTTATCCTGAAGAGAAACGATACATCGCTCCGGTCTATCGCGGCGTCCATGTCTTGAAAAGAAATGAAAAGGGGCAGGAGAATTGTACAGCTTGCGGATTATGTGCTGTGTCCTGTCCTGCAGAAGCAATTACGATTGTAGCTGCAGAACGCCAGAAAGGTGAAGAACAACTATATAAAAAAGAGAAATACGCAGCCCTGTATGAGATCAATATGCTGCGATGCATCTTTTGCGGTATTTGTGAAGAAGCATGCCCGGAAGACGCGATTTATCTTACAGACCGGATTCTTCCTTCTAATTATCAACGTAATAATTTCATCTACGGAAAAGATCTTCTTGTAGAAGGAATCAAACCTGAAGAAAGAATCGACATCGGTATACGAAAGAGACATTATGAAATGGATGAAAAACCTAGAGTATAATTTCTCCTTTTTGAAAATATACGCTTAGATAAAAACGAATGAGCCAACTTATCTTTTACATATTATCAGCTATGACGATTGCAAGCGCACTTGTGGTTGTTTTTTCTAAGCATCCGATGTATAGTGTCCTTTCGCTCGTTGTTTGTTTTTTTACCATCGCAGGTCATTATATTCTGCTCAATGCCCAGTTTCTCGCGATCACGCACATCATCGTATATGCCGGAGCGATCATGGTATTGTTTCTTTTTGTGGTGATGTTACTCAATCTGAACCGTGAATCAGAGCCTCATAAATCAGGTAAGTTGAAATTTGCTGCGACTATTTCTGCAGGTATGCTTTTTCTGATTCTTATTGCCGCCATGAAATCTACGACGTTAGAACCATTTTCTTTTCCTCCCCCATCAACGAACGGGATGATTCAGCATGTGGGTCAAAGACTATTTACAGATTATTTATTGCCATTCGAAATATCCTCCATCTTGTTTCTTTCAGCAATGATCGGAGCAGTCGTACTGGCTAAAAAAGAAAAACACTGATATGGGACATGCAGAACAACTCGTACCGCTGAATTGGTACATCGTCTTAAGCACTTTTTTATTCTGTATCGGTGTGATGGGCGTACTCTTTCGTCGCAATGCGATCATCATCCTGATGTGTATTGAGATCATGCTCAACTCAGTGAATTTATTGCTGGTCTCATTTTCAGCTTATAGTGGCAATAGCGATGGACAGGTGTTTGTGTTTTTTATCATGGTGGTGGCTGCAGCGGAAGTAGCAGTTGGGCTGGCCCTGATGATGAGCATTTACAGGAATATCGGAAGTACGGATATTGATGTGTTAAATAAATTGAAGTGGTAAAAGTGAAAATCAATTTGGCTGGAACAAACTCCAACCCTGGCCGGATGCCGTTGTTGGAGATCTCTCCAACAACATGCAGACATAACCTTTGCTGCAGGAGAAAACTCCTTGCAGCGGCAATTAGAATAAAGACAAAGTGACCGAACAAATACTTAACAATCCAACATTGATTTTCCTGGGGCTTCTCATTCCCTTGTTTCCGTTAATTGGTTTTTTAATCAATGGATTACTGGGTAAGTTTCTTCCTAAGGGTAGCTCCGGTTGGATTGGAAGCGGAATGGTGTTGGCTTCTTTTGTATGTGTTGTGGCCCTGTTCAAAAGTATAGGTGCTCATGATTTGATCCATATTGATTTATTCAACTGGATAGCCGTATCCGGTCTTGA
>JBDUAU010000613.1:0-3992 GCA_040004485.1 Saprospiraceae bacterium | reverse complement strand
GGCCCACTTGATCGGGAAAGCCGCTTCTTTTTTCTGAAGTCTTCTTTTTTCTGAAGTCCTTCTTATTTCTAAAGTCCTTCTTATTTCATGTTATAACAACTAATCGTCTTATTCTTCTCACAGATAAACACCCTTGTATCTACTTCGTCAACAATATATTGAGGCGTCAAATCGACAACATCGATCTTTTTATCCACCTTTCCGGTATCCTTATTGACCATTACGATGGTACGTTTGGAATCACCCTCCTTGGTCAGTATGAACTTGTGGTCACGAGCATTCCTTGAATTGGAATAACGCGTCTTTGTCACTTCGAAAAGAGTTGAATTACCAAGATAAACTCCAGCAACAATCTGGGTCTTAGAAGATCCCTCACTCACAGCATTGGTATTGCGATAGGCTCCTTTCGAAAGTCTGTCGAGTTGCTTCATGTTTTCCATAGAACCTGCTATATCGATATCGACTCCGGCTACATTAGCACCGAATTGAGCAAGACTGGTCAGGTTCACTGATGAAAGCTGAGGATAGTCCTTCGTGTAAACCAGTTTACCTTTTTTGTCAAGCAATGAAATGTGCTGATCAGTATATAGCACATATCCGGAGGGGCGGTATTCTGCCTGAAGTGGAGTTTTTTTCGTTACGTTTTCAAGCTTGATATCATCTGCAAATACGGTCATCGCGCCCGAAGCAAGGTCGAACTTATAGCCTGTTCCACTTTCAAAAAGAATTACTTTTTTTTCCGCTTCATCATAGGTCACTGCAGGGATACTTTTGAATTTGACATCCTTGTCCCAGACATCCTTGCCATCGGTGTAGCTCATGATATTCGAACGCTCTGTCGAAATATACAGTACGCCCTTTTCAGTCGTGGTAGCATAATAAGCGTATCCTTTAACTTTACTATCCCATATCTCCTTTCCATTGCCGGTCACGTAGGCGATCGACCCGTCCTTCTCATCTTTTCCAATCGCGATGTAGCCCTTTTCAAACGGAATGACTTCATCCAGGTATTCAATCTTATAACTCTTGTTCCATAGGAAATCGTTCGTCTTCGGATCGATAAGGTTGAAGCCTTCAGTTTCGACCAGGACAATATTGTTCTTACTGTCTGATGTGATATCGAGCAGGCTCCCTCTCAGTTTTAGTTTTCCGGGGGTAATATCCTTTCCTGTCGCCGGTTCCAACACGGTGAGTTTATTGCTCTTCTTCACACCCATATACAGGCTATTGCTTTGCGGCGAATAGACGAGTGCCTTGAGTTCCTTGTCGGCTTCATAACTCCATTTGATTTTACCAGAAATGGCATCAATGCCGTAGGCCATCTTGTTCACACCGACTATAAGTTCACCAGTATTACTGAACATAGGTCCCTGGTCCACAAAACTCTCTCGTTTAGTCAAATTTGAAATTTGGGATACCAACCCTTTTATCGCGCCCAGATCGGCAACCCAATTTTTGGACATCGTCTTAAGGCTGAAGCTCATCAGGAGCCGATTGTTCTCATTTGTCATTTCAAAAAGGATCATCTCCTGGTCAGGCAGCAGATGATACGTCTTGATCCGGTAGTGGTCATCTTTAGTATCATAGAACACTTTTCCTGTGCTGGAATGCATGATAATGCCGCGGGTCTTTCCGATGATCGGGGTATATTCTGCATAGAATAAGGGAAGGCCTTCGATATTCTGAAAACTCTCCTTTGATACTGCCGTCAGTTCTTTGTTAATCCAGACTTGCTTTCCGGTGTTATTATCAAGTCCCATAAGGGCGGTTGCTCCTCCTACAATGATAATGCCATCATTAGCCTGCTCTATCCAGCCGACTTCAGCCAGGCTGGAGGTCATATCTTCTGACCAGAGTTGAGTCTGGGCGTGTAATACTCCTCCTATCGATATCAGGCAGAGGGTAATGAAATGTGTAATTTTTGAAAGTAGCTTTTTGATTGACATAATTGTTTGAATTAAAACAGTTTTAGAAAATATTATAGTGATGTACGTAAATTTTTAGAAGCACAATAATAAGAAATCTCTCATATTTGATGGATTCACAAATTCTGAGGCTCATGATTCTCCTTTAAGACTATTTAGATATTTTCATTCTTGCACCATCAAGAAGAATTCCAAATAAGCGAGGAAGACTGGGTGTAAAAATTCTTATTGGCCGGGTACCCTATGTCAGGACCACTGAGGTAAGCAATAATTTTGATGATCTATTCTCATCTTCTCATCGTGAACTGCAGATGATGTTGCATAAAAAATGAACATTCCTGGGTGTTGTTTCGAAAAAAGTCAGAAATATTGCGGCCCGGATTGGTCGGATCGAATTTTCATTACTATATACCATCCATATACATCACCACTATAGTGGGTAAAGAATCCATTAGTACGATGCTCAAAATGCAATTTACAACTCACGATTCCTACTATTTTATAATCCATGCGTTTAATTTTAGGATGTGCATTTTTTTGAATCCATCTAATAATAACATGCTTAGATTCAAGATCCTTACCTTATTTTGCATATAAGGTTTCTATTTTGCAATTTTTTACTCTCCAGGGAATAATTAAATCAGTTGAGAATTGTAAAGTTGAGATACCTGTTCCAGTAGGAGTATAAAAAAGTTCAACATCTTCATCCATAGGGTTTTTTGTTGTAAAATCTGGAGCATAATTTCCAGGCCCCTTTATATGAAAAATGCGCTTTGAAGAAAAAGGGTCGAGCGCAAGCGATATCAAATATCTCTGCCCTTGTATTACAGGAAATGTAACAATTAAACTTGGTGAACTTGATAAATCTCCCATCCCTTCGGTAGCTCTTACAATTGCGGGCCGGTAGGTCAAAAAATAATAGGCTCCATTATCATTTCTGAAATGAATATCACAGCGTGTACACTCCAATTTACTGCTTCCCACAACAGGGTGCAAAGGGTTTAAGTCCTGGCCGAAACAAGTTAATGTAACAACGGCAAGTATTAGCGTAAGAATCTTTTTCATATGTGATTATATTTATACGTTATTTAATAAGTATTACTATTTGACATCATTCAACAAAAAGAAAGAAAATAATTTGCATGAATGTGATTTTTTATCGCCTTAAATTTTGCAAGCAACTATCTGTATTCAAAGTTGGCCGATGCAAAGCGAGCCATCAATACTGATTAATAATGATTTCTTATTTTTCTTATTGAGCAGGGCCTCTAAGCGTATTTATCGATTCAGGTTATCTAATTTTAATCCAGGCTTCAAAGCTGAAGAAAATGACTTATTGCGTTCACATGCCAGATGAAACATCATTGTCAATACACAAATCCTGCTTGGGATTGGTTGACCGGTTGGTGGACATTCGATCACAAAACAGAGCATCTTGGTCTGTGATGTTCACAAGGGAAAGTTTGGTTGCATTCATCAGAATATTCCCCTACTTTTAATGCAGGTCAAAACAAAAGACCATGCCTTGTTTCGCTGTCGTGATTGCCCTGCTTCCTTTGGATGCCGAAGCCTTTGCGAAGGAATCTTTCTCCGTGTCGTCATAGCTGTCCTATGGTTTTTGACACATTGGTTTAATGGCGTATTCGATTCCATACTGTGGCTTGTGCTGGGATTCATCTTTACCCCATTCAACACATTGTGGTATAGTTCGGTCGTCAATCATTAAGGCATACGGAAAGGTTCTCACCAGATCATCTGGAATCCCCATTTCATTCCTGAATTCCAGCCCCCTTTCTCATTTGCTCTTATGCGCCTCCATATCAATCTCAATCAATTGCCCCTCTACCGCCAGTCCTTTTACTTCCAGCCAGGTGCCTGTGGGGAATTGTTTTTTATAAATGGAATTCCGAAATCCTGATGCTTTGATAAAATCAGCCATACTGGTGGTGTAGACATTCTCGACCACCACATCATCAAAATTGTATCCATAGTGCTGCAGGATTTTTTCCAGATCGCTGTAGCAGTTTTTCATTTGTTGCGCCATGTCACCGGGAGCGACGATCACGC
>JBDUAU010000663.1:0-3997 GCA_040004485.1 Saprospiraceae bacterium | reverse complement strand
ATGGAGCCCGAAATTTGATCGAAGAGAAAATCGTCTTCAATGCCACGGATCATCTCCATTTTAATTCAGAACGTTATACGTCTTCGTATGTGCTGACCAAAGCATGGGATGAAGGTCAAAATATCGTGATCAGTAAAATGGTAAAGGAAATATTGAGTTCCAGTTTAGCTGAAGCCGCTAAAGGCATTAAAGATCGGTTTGATGATCAGATCATTGAGCGAAAATTAACGATATTCGATATCAAGAAGGCAGAAAAGATCCATGCTGAATTTCTGAATACCGCATTCTCAAAAATCACTAGTGGTCTTGCTCAAAATAATAATGTATCCACATGGCCTGAAGCACAAAAAACGGAAATCAAAGATTTACTGACAAAGGGTACAAAGTTCAGCACAGAAGATAATGATGAACGCGTAGCATACGCGGTGGCTTATTTTGATCTGGCTGCAATGAATGCTTTATGGGGTGATATCGCTACTGCTAAATCATGCATTGTGAAAGGAAAAAAAGCAGATCGAAAAATATGGGAGTTTGAGCAATTGGAAAAAATGATTGTTGAGTTGGATCACCGTGGTGAATCCGATGAAATTTCAGCTAAGGAATATGTGGCTGATTACCAGGAAGGAGCAGATGTTAAACTGCCCGGCATGACTGTTGCTCAGCCAACAGGTACCGTCACAGAAGGTTTTAAACCTAATAAAACCAGGTCCATTGATACGGTGTATGCCATGAATGGAGATGTGATCATCGGAACCGTCACCGTAGTGCATAAAATGAGAAAACTAGGTACGGATGAAATGCATGATCTGACGCACCTGATCATCAATCCACTCAATATGCCACAGGATGAGATAAAGCTTCCGGTATCAGAACTTAAATATATGATTCATAAAGGGATCATCATGAGGCCCTTTCAAACCAAAATAGCGCTGTCTCTTGACCCTCCGATGCATTTATACGAAGCATTGAAGTATTCAAAAAACCACAAAGTTGCTTTATGTCGTACTGCGTATCATGAGAGCATGCCTTACGAATTGAGCAGCTCTGAAAACAGGATTTACATGATTCTTGTAAAGCCATCTGCCGAATCAACTGATTATGAATCACTGCCGGTATCCGGGGGATCACGTTATATACTTGGTCTGAATGGCGCGCTTGCGAAGGATTTTGAAACGTGTGCTACAATTGTCACGAAAACCAAGAGCAAACATTATGAGTTGACAGAAACATCATTGAAGGGATTGATAGATGATTATGATACATGTACGAGCAAATAAAAATTTGGATTTTAGATTGATTATTACAACTAATGATTCTTGGCAACAAAGGAGTTTTCAAAGACGGGCCTTTCAGCGAAAGCAAAGAAGTAATTGATTAAGTCTGTCCGATTAAAACCATGGAGGGCATCAATTAAAACTAATGAAAATGAAACGAAAATCAATATTGTAAAACCCAAAAGAAAATTTAGAAAAAGTCATTAAGAATTGGGCGAAGACTAAATATGTTTTTCTATATTCACTATTCACCTTGAAATGAAATGGTAGAAGTATTCACAGAAATTGTCATCAATAAACCAGTAGACTTAGTTGCGCATTGTGCACGAATACTTTACTAAATAAATAGAAAACTATGTCAATCACAAATGAATCAGAACTAACCGGTATGAAAAAGGCAAGCGAAGCTGTGGCCTGCACTTTGAAGGAAATGAGAGATTATGCTCAACCTGGTATGACAACAAAACAATTAGATAACTATGGGGCAAAAATACTTTCAGCTTTTGGGGCAAAATCAGCACCTTATCTGACCTATGGTTTTCCAGGCTGGACTTGTATAAGTGTAAACAATGAATTTTGCCACGGGATTCCGTCTGACAGCAGGATCTTGAAAGAAGGTGATCTGGTCAATATTGATGTTTCAGCCGAACTCGACGGCTTTTGGTCGGACAATGGAAATTCATTTGTGCTTGGCGAAGACATCCACCAACATCAAAAACTAATAGATGCATCGAAACAGATTTTGCATAAAGCAATTCATAACATTAAAGGTGGTGTGCGCATTTCATACATAGGACATCTCATTGAGACTGAAGCAAAGAAATATGGTTACAAAGTAATCAAGAACCTGACCGGACACGGAATAGGCAGAAGTCTTCACGAAGAGCCATCAGCTATTGCGAACTTTAAAGACAAATTCAATTTGACAAGGTTCAGGAAAAATTCCGTGGTGGCCATTGAAACTTTCATTTCAACAAATTCAACATATGCAGTAACTCTAAATGATGGCTGGACAATGGCAGGCAATCGAGGAGGATATATGGCACAACACGAGCATACCATTGTAGTGACAGATAGTAAACCAATTATACTGACTGAAAGGAATGAAATATGGACCTGAAAAAATCAGAAGGAAAGGAAGACAATACGTCTCACAGCACCTATCCAAAAAAAGGTAATTCAAATACATGGCTTAAATCCGTCATTTCAATTTATAAAAACAGTTTAGAATTGCCTCAAAAGCTGAACTTCTCAAAACTTTTTTCTCTTACTACACTGAAGCTGATAGGTATTCTCTTTCTTTTATTTTTAATTACGTTGGGAATACTTATTCATTTTATTTATAAAGTCCCCTCACCTAATGATCCGGATGGAAAAATCCAAATTGAAATTATTAAAGGCTTACTGGATGTTTTAGTTGTCATCATCATTGGTAGCACTATAGCGGCACTTTTTAAGGCTTATGAACGAAATATAGAACAAACGAAAATACATAGCCAGATGAAACTGGACTTTATAAAAAGAATTGGTAAACTCTATAGAAAAGCAAAAACAATAAGAAGAAAGCTAAGAACAGAAGGTATAAAAATTGAAAAAGATCATATTGAATTGACTTTGAAACAATATGAGTTTTATTCTAATCAGATGAATGCTTTAAATGATGTCCAACTTGAAATAGAAGGGTTCAAAATTGCCTCTAAAAATTCTTTTTTATTCCCGGGTTGTAAACCTATTACTATACATTTATTGAGAATGGAAGTTTATTTGAATAAAATACACGGAGAATTTGAGGAACAAAATGCGAATATTAAACGATCAGAATTATTTGACATGACTAATTTATATTTTCTACAGGAATTTACAAGTAGTGCAACGAATCATTTATTAACTGACAAATTAATATATTCCAAATTAATACAGTATGAACCTAAATCTCCGGAGGGCAAAACTCATTATTGTTTTAAAAACATATTTTCAAATTCATATGCAAATTTATTGAAGGAAATGAAATATTAATATACCGAATTGAAAGGTGTGAACAGACAACCTAAGATTATCGGACAGGCTGTCTGAGGAAGATGTCCTCATCGACAAATCGCCTATCGGCTCCAGGTCGGTCCGAACTAATAAATCTTAACAATCTACACATCAGAAGTCCCTGATCGTTACCTGTAATTTTAACCCTACCCTCCTGGGAGACAAATTCGAATATTTTTCCTCAATCTGAAAAAAAATTTTTTAAAAATTTGCGAAACCGAATAGTTGCGCATATATTTGCAACCGATTAGTTTCGTAAACTCATATTTAAGCTAATGAGAAGGGACATTTTTCAGGCCATCGCCGACCCGACAAGAAGGGCAATCATCACTTTGATTGCCTTGCAGGCAATGACTCCTAATGCCATTGCCGATAACTTCAACACAACGCGACAAGCTGTTTCAAAGCATCTTCGCATTTTAACAGAGTGCGAATTAGTGAAACCCGAGCAGCGAGGCAGGGAAATTTACTACTCCCTTGAAATTCAAAAAATGAAAGAGATTGACCGATGGCTAAACCAATTCAGAAAGATTTGGGAAACCCGATTCAATCAGCTTGACAATGTATTATCAACCATTAAAAAACAAAAAAAATGATGAACGAAGAGAAATCCCGCAAGGCGGAAAAAAATGATTTGCTATTTGATTTTACCGTTGACAAAGCAACAAAAACGGTATCCATCACCA
>JBDUAU010000666.1:0-4001 GCA_040004485.1 Saprospiraceae bacterium | reverse complement strand
AATATTCATTTATCCGTCAGACCTGGTATTCAACGTCTGGATCAGATCAAAGAATTTCTCCAGGAACACAAAGGACAACCGGGCATCATCTATTGCCTGGCCAGAAAAACCACGGAAACGATCGCCGCCGCATTGGTCAATTATGGCTACAAAGCAGCAGCTTATCATGCAGAAATAGATAATTATACAAGAAAAAAAGTTCAGGAAGATTTTCAGTTTGACCGTCTTCAGATTGTGTGTGCCACGATCGCATTTGGGATGGGGATTGATAAACCAAATATTCGATGGATCATTCATTACAATCTTCCAAAGAACATTGAGAGTTATTACCAGGAAGTGGGTCGCTCAGGTCGTGATGGACAGGAGGCTGAAGCGGTGATGTTTTATTCGTATCGCGATGTGGCCGTGTACAAAGAGTTTATTCAAAATAGTGATGCAGATGAGACCTTCAAAAGGGTGCAGACAGAGAAGCTTGACAGGATACTCGAATATAGCCAGGCTACAAATTGCAGAACAAATGTGATCCTCAATTATTTTGGCGAATACCGCTCTGCCAATTGTGGCCATTGTGATCATTGCCAAAATCCATTGCAGGGATTTGATGGGACGAGAATAGCCCAGATGGCCTTGTCAGCCTGTAAACGCTGTAATGAATCGATCGGTATCAACCTGCTTGTGGAGGTACTTCGGGGCTCAGGCAAAAGAGAAATATATGACAGACATCTGCATGAGATCAAGACCTATGGAGCAGGAAAAGACATCACGTTCAAAGACTGGAATCATTATATCACTCAATTGATCAACCAGGGATACCTGGAGATCGATTACACCCGCCATTCGATTTTGAAATGTACACCACTCAGTGATGCGGTATTGTATGACAGAAAACAGGTGACACTCCACAGGCAAATTGAACTGCCGGAGGAGCCGATCGTACAACGGAAGAGTAAAAGCATCAGGTTTAAAGAAAATCTTCTTGACAGACTAGAAGAATTGCGCGACCGGCTAGCCAAAGAAGATTCATTACCATCGTACTCTGTTTTTCCGCTTGGCACTTTGAAGGAGATTGCAGAGGTCAGGCCATATACAGTTGAAGAATTTTCAAAACTCAATGGAGTAGGCGAGTACAAATCCGCAAAATATGGACAGGAATTCGTTGAAACGATAAGGAGTTATATGACAGATCAGAACCTCATCAAGAAGCCAAAAGGGATCACTTATATCGAGACACTTGATTTGTTCAGACAGGGCCTGACAGTTGAAGACATAGCAACGAAAAGGGGTATGGCGGTCTCAACGATTGCCACTCACCTTGCCAAATTGTATATCAAAGGGGAAGACATCAATCTGCAACAATTTCTTTTGCCGGGTGATCTGGATATGGCCAGGCAGGGATGGCGAGCAAGCGGATATAGTGATCAGCCTGGCAAGGTAAAAGAGCAGGTGGGTGACAGTCTTGACTATGGGCGTTTACATTTTGCATTAGCCATTCTCAAAAGAGAAAAAGCATTGAAAGAAATCAATTAATCACATCTGTTTTGATGCACACGAAACAAAACTTTTGCGAATGCAAATAAAAATTTTATATATAAACAACTTTATATTCGTTTATTCTGTCTAAATTGCGCGTATCATTTTAAACAAATTTTTTAAACCAAATTAAAACGTATCAACGTGGATAAGAAATCAAAAAAGAATCAGCCAAAAATGGATGACGGTAATTCCGGATCTATGATGTCAAATGACAGCGGAATGGGCATGAACAATGATCTGTTTACAATGTCAACCGATAACGATAGTTCCGGTATGACAATGCCTGATCAACCAATGCCAGCTCCGGCTCCAAAAAAAGCACCTCGTAAGAAGGCTGCTAAGAAAGTTGCACCTGCACCAGCCGCCGCAGCACCTGCGCCAGCCGCTCCAAAGAAAGCCGCTAAAAAAGCCGCTAAAAAAGCAGCACCTAAGAAGGCTACTAAAAAAGCTACGAAAAAAGCCACTAAAAAAGCAGCACCTAAGAAGGCTACTAAAAAAGCAGCTCCAAGAAAAGCAGCTAAGAAATCAACAAGAAAAGCTGCACCAAGAAAAGCCGCTAAGAAAGCAGCTCCTAGAAAAGCAACAAAGAAAGCTGCACCACGTAAAGCCGCTAAGAAAGCTGCTCCAAGAAAAGCAACGAAGAAAGCTGCACCACGTAAGGCCGCTAAGAAGGCAGCTCCAAAAAGAGCAGCAAGGAAAGCAGCACCAAGAAGAGCAGCAAAGAAGGCAGCTCCAAGAAGAGCAGCAAAGAAGGCAGCTCCAAGAAAAGCAGCTAAGAAATCAGGCCGCAGGAGATAAGCTCCTTCAAGTTTCGTGATTCAGACAAATCTCAATCCCGATATTACCAGAGGTGAAGTGAATACTAGTATTTACTTCACCTCTTTTATTTGTGTATTCCTTAACACTGGTTGCTGAGCTTGTCAAAGCATTTTCCCTAATTTTATGCCCTTATCGGTCCAATTATGAGAAACACGATTGTCTCTTTTATCATCCTTTGTCTTACGTCAGCAGCATCCTTCGCACAGGGCATTGAATTCTTTCATGGTACATGGGAAGAAGCTATTCAGAAAGCTAAAGCCGAAGACAAACTCATCTTCGTTGATGCCTTTACCACCTGGTGTGGCCCTTGTAAGAATATGGCCGCCAATACTTTTCCCGATCCTGCAGTAGGCGAGTTGTTTAATAAAAACTTCATCTCCATGAAGATTGATATGGAAAAGGAAATGGGCCTCGAATTCAGAAAGAAATATGACGTCACAGCCTATCCGTCTCTATTCTGGATTGATTATGATGGTGTCCAGGTGTTGAAGTCAGTAGGTGGCAGAAGTCCGGCAGATCTCATCAAAACAGCCGAATCTGTTCTTGAGAAATATGACAAAAGCACAAAGTATGAAGCAGCTTATACGGCTGGCGATCACAGCTACCAGTTAGTCTATGATTATGTTTCCGCACTCAATAAGGCAAAGAAACCTTCTGTCAAAATAGCTAATGACTATATCAATGATCAGAAAGATCTGACCACACCTGAAAATCTCAAATTTATCCTCGAAGCAGCATCACAGGTAGATTGTCATTGTTTTGAACTTCTGGAGCAATACAAATCCCAGATCAGCAAGGAAATTTCTGATGATGTGGTCTTAGAAAAAATTCGCTCCGCTTGTGCCAATACCGTTCAGCGTGCCATCGAATTTGAGTCTCCTGAATTGATTGCGCTGGCAGCTGACGCCATGAAACGAAATATCCCGTCCGAAGCTGAGATGTTTCATATCAAAAGTGATATCCAGTTTGCACTCTCCATTCATGACATGACGAATATCCAGGATATGGTCAATACCTATGTAAAGAAGTTTATTAAAAACGATCCGGCGAGTCTTAATCAGCTTGCATTGGATCTCAATAAATATGCACCTGATCAGAAAGTTTGTCTTGACCTCGCCATCACCCTTGCGGAAAGAGCTGCAAAAGATGATGATCCGAAATACATCGCTACATATGCCACACTGGTCAATAAATCCGGTGACAAACAAGAAGCCATTCACATCCTCGATGAAGCCATAAAGAAGTATAAAGAGGACGAACAGGAGAATAAAGACCTTCTGATGCTGCGGGCGTTGAAAAGTAAGATCGAAAACTGATGGTCTGATTCTTAATGTTAATATTACAATGATAGCTGGACTTATAAATGTGAGGAAGGGGTCAAAATATGCAGGATATCGTTCTGCTTAGCATCGGGATTTTGCTGTTCACCATCTGCCAGATGTCTGATTCATGACGCAAACCAGGTTAAACAGGGAAACTAATTCTGCTTTCACCCACGTTCCTCAAAGTCTTATTCGCTCATTTTTCCATTTTGCCTTCTAAATTCACCCATAAGTATTAATCAGGTACAGTAAAACTTTTTAATATTTATGGAAATTTAAAATCAATGCTATGACAAGGTTACTTTCTATATATCTTTTTATTTTTTA
>JBDUAU010000401.1:0-4006 GCA_040004485.1 Saprospiraceae bacterium | reverse complement strand
ATATCTTTTTTATCGATCAATGTGACATTGGCAATACCACCCAGATTTAGGAATCCTTCATAACCGGAAAATAAAGTTCGATCAGCTACCGGAGAAAACGGAGCACCTTGTCCACCTGCAGCAACATCAGCATCACGAAATGTCGTAATCGTATCAAGGCCGGTCTTCACTGAAATATGTGCACCACTTCCTATTTGTGTTGTAAATCCAAGAGCCGGTTCGTGAAAAACTGTATGTCCATGTGATGCAACATAATCAGCTTTCCATCCTCGCTGATCAATAAGACCTTTTATTTGTTCGCCGATAAAATCACCATACAGCGCATCAAGATGCATCAGATCTTTACCGCAAAGTATTGGAGCAGATTTCAATAAACCATACCATTGTTCATTATAAGGGATGGTGATTGAATCCACTATTTTCCAGTTCAAAGAATTGACTTCTTCTTCGAACTGACACAATGCGATATCAACACCATCAAGCGAGCTGCCTGACATTATGCCTATGACGTGGGTAGTCATAGGATTATTTTAAAGTCATTGTGTAAGCAGCAACAGATTTAATCTGTGTTTCATTGAGAATACCTTCGAAAGGTGTCATTGCATTTTTTCCTTTTTTGATTTGGTTTTCACGTTCTTCAACTGTAAGCTTACAAACAGTGAGATCCTTTGCGCCATTGATGCCCAATTTGCCATCCGCGCCATGGCACAGAATGCAATATTTTTTATAGACTTGTTCGCCTTCAGCTACACTGGGCGCTCCTGAAGATGATGACTCTTTTGATGCACATGCGATGACAAAAGCCAGCAGGATAAAGGAGATGATTAGCTTAAACATAATCTGTCAGATGAGTTGGTTTTGAAATTGGATGGCAAATTTAATGAATAAGAAGTATCGTAGTTAAAGGGTATTAAAAACTGGATTCTGGCATCCTTTTATCCGGCATCCCTTTATCCGGTATCTGGCATCCCTTTTCGATAAACGGTTAACAAAATGTTTTCACGTCATTTTTTTCTGAACTATTGAAATCAGTAAATGTTAATTGCTCATCATGAGAATAATATCTAAATCACAACAAGCGAGGGGTGCATTTAACAATGGCCAGATCCTCGAAAACAAACCCATTGGCTTCCCTCAGGACCATGGTTTTGTACGACCTTATTCAGCATTATTTTACTGGGCCAGGGCAGAGGGTATGGTGGACAGTACGATCGGGCTTCATCCTCACCAGGGTTTTGAGATCATGTCTTTTGTACTGGAAGGTAATATCAGGCATTTTGATACTAAAATGAATGCATGGAAACCTCTCCAGGCAGGTGATGTACAAATCATCCGTGCGGGAAATGGTATTTCACATGCTGAGCATATTGAGAGGGGGGGTGTCATATTTCAAATATGGGTGGATCCGGATTTATCGAAGACACTTGATAAAGAGGCTACTTATGATGATTACAGAGAATCTGATTTTAAAAAAGAGGAAACTGTTGGTGCATCCATCATTCACTATGCCGGTGAAAAGGGATTGATGAAACTGGACACACCTAAAGTCGATATCCGAAGACTGAAGGTCAGCGATAAATCATACGAATGGAAAGGCAATCAGGATGAAATCAGATCGCTGTATGTAGTCGCCGGATCTGGAACTATAAATGGCAAAACTATTGAACAGGATGATTTTATCATCGTTGATGACGGAGTAGATCTTGCACTTCAGCCGCATCAGGACAAATTGGATGTTTTTGCTTTTACGGTTCCGGTGAAAACGGATTATGCTACGTATAGTCAGAGAATGGCTGGCTAAATGGGAGAAGAAGTTTTGCATTAGCTTTGTAACCATAGATGCAAAATATTTTCAATCCCGATTTTCAGGACTTTATCAGGTCACTCAATGAATCAGATGTGAAATATATTCTCGTGGGAGGATATGCTGTGATTATTCATGGATACAATCGCACGACTGGTGATCTTGATATCTGGGTTGAACGTAGTGTTGAAAATTATCATAAACTTATACAGGCATTTCAAAAATTTGGGATGCCTGTTTTTGATATGTCAATGAATAATTTCCTGGAAAATTATGACCTGGATGTATATACATTTGGAAGGCCGCCCGTAAGTATTGATGTGATGCTCTCTGTAAAGGGTATGGATTTTAAAGAGGTTTATTCTAATTTGGAAAAAAGGATTGTCGAGGGCCTTGAAGTAAAAGTTATCTCTTTGTCAGAATTATTAAAAGCTAAAGCCGCATCAGGAAGAAATAAAGATTTGGATGATATTGAGAAGCTTACAAAATCATAATCCTCAGGAATTATCTATGGAAGAAAAATTAGATCGGACTGCATTTAAACGTCAGACAGCTCAGGAGGCTTCTAATACTGTTGCCTATTGGAGGACTCAATCTGATGCAGATAAAATAAGAGCGGCATATCATTTATCTCTCCGGGCTTATGGCTATGATCCTGCTGATGAACCTCGCCTCGACAGGACTGCATTTTCGATGCGAAAACATGGCCATTAGATAAAGAATAAATAAAAAAGCCACCTTTCCAGGTGGCTTTTCAAATGGAACCGAAAACCAATCTAACTGATCTCTATCACATGCGAAGATGACTTCTCCTGCGTCACGTCCTTTTTGGGAAGTGTCACATTGAGTATACCATTTTCATAAGCGGCAGTTATACCCTGCCTGTTAATTTTATCATCCAGCTGGAATGATTTTTTAAACGCACTGTAATTAAATTCGCGTCGAGTAAAACGTCCGGGAACACTTTCTTCCTTTTCGTTTTTCCTTTCCACTGAAATGATCAGGTGATCATTTTCGATTCGGATATTGAAATCCTGTTTGGTAAGGCCCGGTGCTGCCAGTTGCAAATTATATTTTGCATCCTCTTCTGTGACATTGACAGCCGGATTGGATACGGAATAATCCATGCCGATAGCATCGCTCAATGTCGTGTTGAATAATGTATCGATCCATTTGTTAATCGCATCGGAAGGTTGCACCTGGTTGAATTTTGTATGGTTCATTGCTGATATAGTTTAATAGGTTATTGAATGTCAATTTTAATCGTCTCAGGTTCCTTGTCGGGTATGGTGACGGTCAGGATTCCCTGGTCAAAGCTTGCTTTCAATGCGGATGAATTTGCATTTCTGTGGAGCCGGAACACTCTTTTAAAGCTCACGGCTTCGAATTCCTGCCGAATAAATTTTGGTTTTTGATCTTCCTGGCTATTGTTGGTGGCCGTTACGATCAACTGGTCATCATTGACTTCGATTTTGATCTGATCTTTTGCGAAGCCGGGGACGGCAAGTTGTATTTCGTATGATCCTTCGTTGCGTACGATATTCGCAGCAGGACGGGTTTCTTTACCGGAGGTAAAGGGGGCATTTGGAAAGTAAGGATTGCCGACGGTTGACTGCATGGGCTGGAATCTTGCCCTTGCTCCCGGATAACATGCATATGGTTTCATAAGTTGATTAGGTTTTTAAGTGATTAATATCCTGTGTGATCAAAAGATATTCCACCCAAAAAATCCGTGACAAAATGGCTTAAATCCACAAAAACGCCCGCCAGAGTGACATGCATACCTAATCTAAAACCATTGTGGCACTACTAGTAGTGGCACTAAGGTCTAACTAACTGATAATCTTAAGAGTTATAAAGGGTTTTAGGGGGTCAGAATTGGGTGCCCGACAAGAGACTCATTTTAGGATTGGAATAGAGTGAATGCCTTGACATCTCTAAGAAATGAAACCAATTTTTTTTAGAAGCCAGAATGAGATTATCGCCGCTCCTTTTGATTCAATAGATCTCTAATCCTTCTCCTTCGGGATCTGGAAAAGAATAGGAATCGTCATCCTTACAGCGACATGCTTACCTTCAAGTACACCGGGAGTCCATGCCGGCATGAGAGACACGACCCGGATAGCTTCTTCATCACAACCATGACCCATTCCTTTCTTTACTTCAGGATTGACCACATGACCTGATGAATCAATCACAAAA
>JBDUAU010000069.1:0-4013 GCA_040004485.1 Saprospiraceae bacterium | reverse complement strand
GTTTCTATTATTTTCTGTTGACATGTTTTCTGTTGCCATGATTATTTTGTTTTAAGATCTCTTTTGTTTTTCTATATACAGGATTCCCTTGTAATTGTTTATTGGTTTATAGGTTTATTGCCAATTGCCAATTGCCGAAACTATTCTTCAAAAAAAGTATCATACTGATTCTTCCGCACCTCCACAGGCTGAGGCCTTTTCAACGGCGCATTGATATCCAGTACATTGGAATCATCAGCTGCTGCTTTCAGCAATGTTTGTTTTTGATCACCCAGTATAGAAGATACACCTTCATTCTCCCACTTTTCAAGCATCTTTAATCCTTCCTCTTCGAAGATACCATTTTGCAGATCGACTGATTTCATGAAATTCTCCGATACATCCATAAACCGCTCCATCTCGCCCACCTTGTTAGCTACATCATCAGCCACAGCCTCCAAAGCCATATCAAACATCATTCGTTTGTCACCATTACCGGTGATGATGCTCATCGCTGATTTCATGGCACTATTACTTGCGTACATCGCCTTCCGCTCCTGGTCCTTTATCTCGACCTGATCTTGTATGTCTTCGAGCATGACTTCACTGTTCTCATACATCTTGCCCAGCACGCGATAGAGGATCTCCATTTTCTTATAGAGATCTTCAAGCTTCATATTGGATTCCTTCAGACGTCCGGCTTTGCGGCTTTTCAGGATCATGATCGCCTGCTTATCCGTTTCTTTTGCCTGGCTCGCCAGTGAAAGATTACTCTGTATCTCCTTTCTGTTGTTTAGTATGAGTTCCTGGAGCTTATGCATCTGTCCGCGTAGCATGCTGATCTGGCGATTCATTTTTCTAAGATTCTCCTTCAGGTCACTTACATACCCCTTCAGAATGGCTATAGGATCCATCTTCACAAATATCCCGGTGATATACCGCATTGCACTTTTGTACATATACCATACAAGATTCCTGGCCTTCGGATCAAGAGCCGTGAAAATAATCGTACCTAATACCAAAAGGCTGACGATCAAACCAACACCTGAAGTCAAAGCACCGATCACAAAAGCTAATGACTTGGCCGTGATAACACCCAGGGCAACAATGATCGCAACTAGAAATGCTCCACCTGTAACCCCTTCAGGCCTTTCCCAAAACGTTTTTGGCTTATATCCGTCCATTATTTATTTGACTAAAGATGTGACTCTATATTATTTACATCATCCTGTATCTGTTTCAATAAAGCCTGGTAAGTTGCCCCAAAATCACTTGCTGTCTGGGCCAGTTTATCGCTGGCAGTATTGATCTCAGTTTCAAGTGTTGAGATCTGCTTTTTATGATCCTCAATATCAGATTTGAGCTTTTCGATCTCGGCTTCGTTCTCCTGGATCGATTTTTCGAGATTTTTGATTTCATCCTGTTTCCCGGTCAGGTTCCGGTCCTTCTGCCCGGAGAGAGCTTCCTGGAATTTCGCTTCCTCCTTTCCAAGAATGGCAATATACTGCTTGGCACTGCTTAATATCTTGTCTTTTGTAGCTCCCATGGTCTGAGCCGTGGCAAAAGCAGACTTAAACCGCGTGCTGTCATCCATCGGAACATTAGCCAGCGATCTGAGAAAATCTTTGAACTCCAGGTAGTCAAATCCCTGTTGGTTATTGCTCTGGAGTGCTTCAAAAAGAACCTCCAGAAACTTATCCTGGACCTGGCCTTTGACTCCTGCAACCGGAATCACAGACGGAGCCTTGTGCGCAACAGTATTTTCAGCCTTAGGTGTCCGGGTATCTTCTGAAGTAGTGGTTTTTTCTTCCTGGGGAGCATTAGCGTCCTCAATTACGAACAAAGACTTAAGTTTTTTAAACATATCGGATCAATAGATAATACAAATTAACGATCTATAACGCATAAAAATACGGATTAGGTCCAAGTTCAATACGAGGCAAATATTGGAAAATCATTTGATCCCACGGGTAATACGCTATGGGACTTAAATTACCTTTACCTAATGATAGATCATGTACATGTTCCATCCGAAATAGGAGCTCTCCAGAGAGTCATTGTCCATAGGCCTGATTTTGGCATCGCTCGGATTTCACCACGGCAAGCCGGCGAACTGCTTTTTGACGATATAGTCCATTTACCCAAAATGCAGGAAGAGCACGACATTTTCACCAACGTCCTGTCTCTGTTTATAGGACGTGAAAACGTCCTTGAAGTGAAAGACCTTATCCTCGAATGCCTGAAGGCTGATCCAAAAGCCAGAGAACATTTCATGGGTTATATTGCTAATTTTGAAGAACTTCCGAAACTATATGTCGATGAGCTCAATGCCATGGATGATGATTTGCTCAGCCAGGTCCTGATCACAGGACACGATCCCGCCACAGATTTTATTTACTTCGATCCCATCCCCAATCTGATTTTTACAAGAGATATCGCTGTCGTAGTCAATGATCACATCGTCATCACGAAGGCCGCAAAAGAAGCCAGGTACCGTGAAAACTTGTTATCCAGGTTTATTTTCTGGTACCATCCTCGCTTCCAACATTTCAAAGAAGAAAAAAGACTCATCAATCTCAATGATGTAGATATGTTTCCTTCTTCTCGTACAGGTGAACGAATCTCAATTGAAGGAGGAGATATGATGGTACTGAATGACAAGTATTTGCTGATCGGCTGCAGTGAAAGATCAACACCACATGCATTTCACTCACTGAAAAAAATATTATTCGAACGTAATGTTATCGAACATGTTGCGATGGTCGTGATACCACGCGAACGATCCTACATGCACATCGATACGATTTTTACACATATCGATACAAATCATATTGTGGCCTACAAGCCTATTGTGATTGAAGGACTAAGCAGCTATGTAGAAGTTCACGATCGTGATGGCAGCGAACGTGAATACCCTTCTATCAGCGAATTCATAAAAAAAGAGGTCAACGATAAAATGGAATTTATCCTGAGTGGCAATGGCATATCTCCATACCAGGAGAGAGAACAGTGGACAGATGGTTGCAACCTGGTCACTATCCGACCGGGAGTAGCTTTGACCTATGACAGGAATCCTTATACTGAAATGGCGTTTAAGGCTGCAGGTTTTAATGTCATCAGAGCAGAAGATTTCATTCGACAAGCTAAAGCTGATACAACTTATGCAGCAAGTGTAGAAAAAACAATCATCACATTACCCAGCAATGAACTTTCAAGAGCTCGTGGCGGATCACATTGCATGACGTGTCCCATTTTACGCTCGTGAGTTATCATCATTCCTCCAACATCAGAGTGCGATATGGTGAAACAGATCAGATGGGATTTGTCTATTATGGCATCTATGCACAATATTATGAAGTAGGACGTGTAGAAGCAATGCGCGCTGCAGGTATTCTGTATGCTCATCTGGAAAAAGAACATAATATCTGGATGCCTGTTATGAATATGCAGGTTCGGTTTTTAAGACCGGCCAGGTATGATGATCTATTGACTATCCAGACGACAGTACCTTCCCTGCCTGAAAAGGATATCCGTTTCAGATACGAAATCCGGAATGAATCAGGTGTATTGCTTAATGGTGCACTTGTACAGCTTTGCTTTTTAGATGCCGCTACGCAAAAAAGAATTGATGCACCTGATTTTATCAAAGAATCCCTGAAATCTTACTTTTGACGCTTATGCCTTTCTGGACCAAACGATTGAATAAGATTAAAGCATATTTGCACAGGCAGACACTACCTGGTTTTAAAGGCATCACCATCGCGGTAGTGTTGAAATATCTCTGGAAAGAAATAATGCGAGATGATATTGTGACCCGGTCAAATTCTATGGCCTATAGTTTTTTTCTTTCTGTTTTTCCCGGCATATTAGTTCTTCTTGCTTTACTCCCCATTTTACCTATTGGTGATTTCATCAGCACATTCAGAAAAGGATACATCGATCTATTGCCTCGCGAATTGGCAATTTATATTGACAACATTATCGTCGAGATGACGCAGACTAACCGTAACGGCTTATTGAGCGTAAGTCTTCTG
>JBDUAU010000424.1:0-13625 GCA_040004485.1 Saprospiraceae bacterium | reverse complement strand
TGAATACAGCTACAAAATTCCACCAGGATTGAATATGAATAATATCAAATCTTTGGCAATCATCCAATACTTTTCGAAATAGACCAGCGCTTAAGTTGGTATGATCTTTCGTCTGACGCTTAAAGTAAGTCACATGCACACCTTCCACATTATATTCATTACCCGGGATTACATCCAGCTCCGTTTTACCATTTGCTGTTGTTGTAAAAACATTCACCTGGTGCCCTGCTTCTGCCAATGCTTCACAGAGTGTTGAAACTGATCTTATAGGTCCTCCATAAATATATGCAGGTTTATAAGAGGGTATGATAAAGAGGATTTTTAAACTATTAGTTACCAAATTATTTATGAGTTCGTTCTTTAGTTTTTTTCTTCCTCGCCCCGTACCATCCTATATAATTCATAATACTGATTTGCAATTTGTTCACCAGAATATCGTCTCCTATTAACTTTTCCATTTTCAATTAAACTGTTCCTATATTCCCTATCAACAATAACTTTTTGTATACCTGTTCTTATTTCTTCCACTGAATAGGGATTAACATAACAGGCAGCATTGCCACCGACTTCGGGCATAGACGAATTATTTCCGGTGATGACGGGTCTCTCTACACAATTCGCTTCAATGATAGGCATACCAAATCCTTCAAAGGTGGATACAAATGCGACAATATCACATTTTACGTATTGTGCATACATTTCTTCAAGAGAAATATTAAAAAGATTTTTATACTTTATGTTACAATCATTTAATAGTTGTACCTGGTGCTCACTTAATTTTCCTACTATAACTAATTGACAAGGGATAGGTTCTATCGCATAAATCAATCTCTCAAGATTTTTATTCGCGGCTGTTCCGATTTGAAGAAGAACAGGACACGTTGCATCAAAAGTTTTGATGGCCGGTATAAAAATATCTGGCACGGCTACAGGTATAACAAATATTTTATCAGGTGAACAACCGGTATATTTAATAATGTCCCGCTTAGTCGCCTCTGAAATAGCCGTTATATATTGACTCTTACGCTCGGGAAATTTAAGCCAGAAATATTCAAACAATTTTCTTTTTATAAAGCTTT
Organism: Saprospiraceae bacterium; assembly: GCA_040004485.1. Classification (GTDB taxonomy): domain Bacteria; phylum Bacteroidota; class Bacteroidia; order Chitinophagales; family Saprospiraceae; genus Opimibacter. The sequence goes on along the minus strand of JBDUAU010000424.1, from coordinate 12,546 downwards.
TCTCAATCATAAACCCACAATCCAATACAGTAAGAATGGTAGTCTTCCTTTTGAGAAGTAAATTGATATAGTGAATGTCTCCCGTGATGTGGTTGATCTGTCCACGTTGCTTATATGTATAAATTGCATTTATTAATCTCTTATAAAACCCATTGCTGAATTCAGGAACATATCTGACGGTAAAGCAGACCCTGTCCTTCAATCTTTCTCGGACATCATTAAATATAAATTCAAGACTGAAATTGCCATACCCTCTTGTTTTTCTCTGAAAATGTGTGACGTCTATCTTCTTCTTAGCCAACTGGAAAATTTTTAATCTCTTCTGCCATCATGATTTCAAGGACATCATAGAAAGTCATATCGTATATCCAGCCTCCTTTTAATTTAATTTCACTATTATCTCCATACATGTCCTCTATATCTGTTGGTCTAAATAGTGAAGGATCCTGAATGATCTTTTCACGATCTATACCGAATGAATCAAACACATAATAGGCTATATCCCGCAAGGAAATTGAAGTGCCACTACAAACCTGAAAATCTCCTGGTTCATTCATCTGTAAAATGAGCCAGATTGCTTTTACATATTCCTTTGCAAACCCAAAGTCCCTTTTGATATCGATATTGCCTACAAAAAGTTTATCCTTGAAGCCTTTCTGAATATGCAAGGCAGTCTTAATAACTTTCTTCACAAAAAAAGTATCAGGTCTCAGGTAAGATTCATGATTGAATAGTATTCCACTTGAGCCAAAAAGTCCATACGCTTCTCTGTACTGACTTACCAGCCAATGTCCTGTCGCTTTTGATATTCCATAAGGACTGATTGGATGGAACGTGGATTCTTTTGTGATAGGGAGACTTAATGTCTTACCAAACATTTCACTACTGCTCGCCTGATAGTATTTAACCACAGAATTTACCTTTCGGATAGCTTCGAGCAAATTGATCACCGAAAATATATTATAATTAATCGTTTCAATTGGATGCTCAAACGAATAGGAGACCGAACTCTGTGCAGCCAGATTATAAAATTCATCTGGTTTATATTGTTCAATCACCTCATAACATTCAGACAATACAGATAAATCCCTGGTAATTATTTCAATATCCTTTAATGTCTTCAAATATTCCAGGCGGTATACACCTGAAGTAGCCGAACGCCTTATACCAATCACTCGATATCCCTTCCCAAGTAAATATTCGGATAGATAGGCGCCATCCTGTCCGGTGATTCCATTAATGAGTGCAACTCTTATCTTTTCCAATTTACAATTTTACCTTAAGGAATACACTGAATCCGGCATAGCAAACAAAACAAAAAATCAGAGTTTTCATAAACGTATTAATCACTGAAAGAAAATCTGTTTCAAGGGAGAGAGCCGCAAAATAGAACAGAGGTACCCATAATATCAGTGTTGGAAAAACCCGGGAAATGGATCGTATTTTATCCAGTGAAAAACGGATAAACAATCCGTAGAAAAACATAAAAATACTTCCACCTGTAACTCCAAAATTCACATAGCCTTCCCCCAGCTGCCCGATATTATATGAATAATGATAATTGCCACAATCCCCCATAAATCTGCAAACATTTTCTTTTCCCCCTACTTCAGGTTTATCTGACCATAAAAACCTTGGCACAAAAGATGCTGCCAGGGAAGTCAGTATGGTTTCACCATGAACAAAATTTGTTCTCTTTGGGACATAAGCCATCACTCTTGAAATCAAAAATCCCTGATTTCCTCTCGCGACTAATGAAAAAGAACGCTCTGGGTTGATAATGGAAGAAGGATCTGATATCCTTTCCTTCAACAATGAGAAGAAAAGGGCGGGGTTATTCGTGCGATTCTCTCCTTTCCATGTAGCCCTTCGATATTCCTGTTTGATAGATTGAATTAAAAGAATCAAGAAAATACCCGTGACAACAAATAAAATTCTTTTTGGGATGGTAAAACTAGATTGGCCCATTAAAATAATAATACTGCCAAACATGGACCAGAAAATAAATTCTCCATACATACCGGTCAAAATGCTTTGTCCTACCAACAAGGTTAGCGCAATGGGTATTATAAAGATTCTTTTAATTAATCTGGAATGAAGAATATAAAGAAACCCAATAAATGTCAACTGAATAAAGAAATATACTATGGATTGCATGGATTCCGGAAAATAATTGATCGTCATGGCGCTAACAATCCCTATACATACTAAAGTTACGCCCACAAATTTTCGGTTATTCAGAAAACGCTTACAATTATCCACAAGAGAAACATCATCGTCGGCATCTATACCCGGCAAGGAACAGTTTAATCCTACTATCAACAAAAGTGTCCCGGGAAGAGCCAGTGAAAAATAAGTATGATAGTCCACCTTCATATATATATCCCAGAGATTAGCTAACTTATTCGATTTTGGGAAATATTGAAATGCGATCCAGGGCATGATCAAATAAACAATACAACCTGTCAGAGATATAATTTCAGGAAGGATAATGGATTTGGTAAGATTTTTTATAAATCGCAATAATACATATCCGGTCAAAATAAAAATAATTACTCCAGAAAAATAATCATTAAACAAAACCAAATCTATAATGGAAGCTATAATTAAAAAGAGATAGAATCGAAGACTTTTCATTTCAAATTAATCTAATTATTTTTTAGGCGTAATATAAAAAGTTGATTGAAATTCAAATCAAGGAGATTCATACAGTAGCGATATATCCAGATCAACATCCCTGTCTCGAATAAAATAATAGACAGAGCCACAATACTCAATTGATATGTATCAATCCCTACATAAATAATTGTAAGTGAAACTAATGAAAGGATCAGGAAAACTCCTCCAATATTACTTTGCTTATTGATGGCAATAAGTAAACTCATTCCCAAATTCCAAATATTATTTAAAAAAACACCTATCAGTAAAAAGGTAAAAAATGGCTCTATAATACTTACTCTACCACCGGTCCAAATCGTCATGATAAATCCACCCATAAAATATAAGCCCAGAAGTGCGGAAAATGAAATCAATAAATTAATTCTTTGTGCATTAAGAAAGTGATACAATAATTCTTTTATGTTTGATTTCCCATACGCATAACTGAATTCTGAGACATAGGTAAGGTTGACAATTCCTACTAAATTCTTGACAAAACTAGCCAGGGTCCGCGTGGTATTGAAAATGACAACCTCCAGGCTTCCAAGACGGATCCCGATTAAAGTAGTAATCCCCTGAACCATCAGGTTTTGTCCCAGATAAATGACAAGTGTGGAAAGTGCCGGCTTTAGCAAATGTTTTATTCTGGAAAATTTAAACCCAAATGGGAATAATCTGAAATCCTCATGTCTTTGGTGTAAATCATATAAAACAAAAACCAGATTGAGTATTCTGTTCAAAAAGTATCCAATCGCTACAGCTAAAACTCCGTGTCCCAATAGAACTATGATTAACATTGTAGTAAATTCAGTTGCACGGAAAATAGCACTGATATATCTTTCCCTGTGATAAATCTTTACGGCCCTATAATATCCAAGAGGAAGTGTCAAAAAAAGATTCAGATAGATATAAAGGATTAAAATTAAAAATGTAAGATTGAACTCCACAATTTGAATTTCTTTTAAACCCAGGATATCATACCAGGGAATTATGAACAACGAGCACATCATAAGTATAAATGGAATGCTGCCGAAAATCAAAATAAACCAAAAAACATTTTTTAGAATATCCCTGGACTCTTCTCTTCTGCCTGTCTCAATCAACATACTTAATTCAGATGTTGTAGATGTGCCCAAGCCCATGTCGCTTATAGCAATATAACTAGGGATTGTAATCAGAATAATCCATTCACCATAATAATGAATCCCCCAATACTTTAGTAAAATGGGTACACCCAACAACTGGAATACGATGCTTATGAGTTGAACAACAATGTTACCGGAAATTCCCCGGAAAATTCTTTTGTGTGACAATGTTTAAATTAATGAATCGCTTTCAAATACGATGATGGGACTAAAATGAATCCTGCGGAACCTCAATCAGGTATTCTGCTTCCACCTTAAACTCTTTGTTTCTATTTGGGTGTCCCTGATACTTATTGGTATGAATAATCAACGCATCAGATAAAAATCCAGCCCAATAGCTAAACGAGCTGTGGTGTGAAGTCACAATTATTCTAGATTTACTCAATACCATAAGGTCTTCAATATCAGTCTCTCCCTGATATATCCGAACATTTGGCAAATCCAATAGATTCTGGATCTCTTCCTTGCGGCTGTCTGTAAATAAATACACATCAGATCTGTTATCATATTTCGATCTCACATAGTTAATGGTCGTAATAAAATAGTTATTGCTTTCTGACTGACCCGTTTTCATAAAATCTCCCTTTCGGACATGAACACCTATACCTGGCTTAGGTGCAGATTCGATTCTCATACGAATAGATGTTCGAATCATCGCATTGAGCTCTTTAATAATAAATGGCCTGAAGTCCTTTAGATCATTAAAATAAATATCAGAATGGGGTATTGAATTAAATACAATAGTATGAAATGGATTAATATTTACACTTTCGTTTAGAGGAGGGTTAAATAAAACGCCTTTACTTAATAATCTTTCCCTGATCTTAAACTGAAGAATACCACTATGCTTGTTGAAATAATTGTAATAAATCCTCTTATTCTTTTCATTTCTGATCCAGGGGCCGATTTGGGTTTTGTACCACCCATGAATTCTGACAGGAAGGTTGTATTTGTAGCTAAACACAATAGCTGTGGCCCAGGTAAACAAACGGTTACACATTCCGACCCTTTGCAAATCCGCATAGACGATTTTATTCAATTTCAATAGTGAAAAATCTATTATTTATTGAATCAGGATATATGATGAAGGCCTTCTTCAATTATCTCATATGAATATCCTCCGACAATTATCTTTGACTTATCCCCCATTATACTAAAATCTTCGTCCGACATGGATACCATTTCAGAAAGCTGATGCAAAAGATCATTCGTATCATTAGTCCTGAAAACCCGTCCATTTTCCTTTACCAGGTCATCGGCATTACCTGTCATGTCAGAAAGTAATACAGGCAACCCAAAATTCATGGCTTCATTCGTACTAAGTCCCCAGGTCTCCCCGACCCCTGAACACATAACATATATATCAGAAATCGAATAATACTTCGAAATTTCCGATTGATTTACAAAACCGGTAATCATGACATTGGTCAATGACTTCTCCAGAATTAGGTTTTCCATTTCCAGCCTTAATTCACCGTCACCCATAAAGATCAGAAAACATTTATTCTTTAATTTCAGATTGCTAAAAGCATTGAGTAAATCTACAGGGTTCTTTTTGGGGATTAATTTTCCCGAATAAACTATGACTTTTGATTCTGGCGGTATCCTCAACTGGCTTTTGATTAATTCCTTCTTGCCCTTCCATGTAATGGCTTGTTGATTAAAAAAATCATTATTGACCGCATACGGTGTAAAAATTAATTTATCACTTTTAATGCCATAAAACTGATAAAATAATTTATTCTGCTGTCCGATATAAAGAAATTTATTCACGCACTTAAACAATCCTTTTCCTAAAATTAATTTCCTGATTAATAACTTTAATTTGCTTTTTTGTAATTCATGCTTTAATGGTGATTCACACCTTAAACAAACGACATGGCCCATTATTTTAGCGGACACTGCAGCCATTATGTTTGAGAAAACATTCCAGCTGTGAATAACCACAATTGATCTTTTGGGCAACTCTCTTAATCTTTTAATAATTTCAAAATTCATCAACCCCCAAAAACCACTGTATATACCTGGTCGCCATGAATTATTCCTAAGGAATCTGAATCTGTATCCCTCCAAAAGGGGGGTGTCCCATTTTACATTAACTCCGAATTGCCTGTCGTAATCACCTGTGATGCCATGATCTGATAAGTACCAAACCTCAGAATTGAAATTATCCTTTTCAGAAATATATTTAAACAATGGAGAAAAATACTGGATAGGATGCGTAAGTATAAAAACTATATTCTTCTTGTCCATTAACTAATTATCATGATAACAGCTTTTGAACTCTATGCAGATAGGTATGCTCCGTTATCGCTAATTCATGTCCTTTTTTTCGTGCCTCTGAAGCTTGTTCTTTATGCTCCAGAATATATTTAATCATTTCACAAAGATCCAATTCATTTTTATAGTAATAAATGTGCTCCTCATGAAGAAATATATCATCTTGTTCAGGACAGCTAGAGGAAAGCTGTAAACCACCTGCAGCTGGTATCTCAAAAAAACGCATGTTAGCCGCCGGAAAATTCGTATCATCAATAATATTCAAATTTATTCTCGATTGCCTTATCAGATTGCCATATTCCTGACCAAATATTGAAGAAATCTTCACATGCTTAAGTATTCCTTTATTCTTGACATTTTTCTCCCAACTTGTACCAATTACTTTAAAATTGAGATGAGGCATGGAACGTGAGATAGCCTCAATTGCCTTTTCTCTCTCCGGTCTCCAGGCTCCAATGAAGGCCAAATCATAAATAAATTCCGTATTGTTGATTTCCGCTTCGCCTAAAAATTTAATATCTCCCGCAAAGGGCATCCATTCCGTGTGGCCAAAACCAAGTTGATTAAATACCTGAAGAGTATTCTTGCTATAGGAAACCAATTTATCAAGAAGTCTTGCGAGGTTTAACTCATGTTGAGTTAGATTGATAAGCGGGTCCGGCCAGAAAAGAGTGACTTTAAGATTTGGTAAAATGGTTTTAACAAATGCAATAGTTCCATACGTCAATTCAACATGGCCCGAAATAATGATTTGATCCGGTTGATAGTCCTTTATTCTGATCGCTAATTCCCTGTTTCCCTTCCTGACCCATGCTTCCAGGGGAAGAAAATTATGAATTATACGTCCTGCTCTTCCCAGTTTGATATGTCTTCTAATCGTTCCATTTAAATCAAAACAAATGACATCATGGCCAAGGTCATTAAAGGCAGATGCAAATAATTTACCTATGGCATATACATGATCATCTGTTACTATCAATATCTTCATTTGATCGCCTCCCTTAGATTCTCCATTTACTGCGGATTGTTAAAATCTATATTATAAATCCAATTCAAAATAATAAATGTTACCGGGCAATATAATCCATTATGAAATCCATTTCTCAATTAATTTCAATTTATGACTGATTTTCGGTATTAGCAATAAATTACTTGACAATTCATCTTGTGCCCCAAAGGGAGTTAATACAGAATGAATAGCGATGTGATACTTTTCATATTCATCTCCCAAAACAGTAAAAAGTCTTTCCGTCATTAGCCTCTCCTTGCCAGGCTCAGGCATCCATTCGATAAAAAGTATGGGTAAATCATTTTGTAGCATGGAATATCCCACCAGAATGTCAAGCTCTGATCCCTTGGTATCAATTTTGACGATATCGGGTATCTTCAAACTATTGTCTTTAATAATATCGGAAAGCGTTTTAACCTCCACAACTGTTTGAATATGGTTTTTTGCCTGATCTTTAAACGAACCCAAATTGTGTTTGGAGGGATCATAATGAAATGGAATATGAGCATTCATTTTGGATACACCAATATTAAATATCTCTATGTCTTTAACTGAGCTCCCATTCACTATATCTCGAACTCTGTTTACCAATATTGGATTGGGTTCAAACGCATAAATCCGATCAACATAAGTCGACAAAAGTAAACTGTAGTACCCGATATGAACGGAACCCAGACCTGAATTAACACCCATACCTGATCCGTTTATATTAATAGATTTCCCATTAGGACCCTTGTTCCCTATTTCAAGTGTTTTAGTAATAATAAAATTCCCGATCGGGATTTCTATATTTATTGTACTAGCATAAGTTCGCGCTATCTCAATTGCCTTTTTAAATGACCTTGTATCATCAATATCGTCATACCCTTTTGCACCAAACCATGGTGGATTCAAAGAACTTATTGTATATGCACCGAATTCCACATTCACATTTTCATCAAATACCTGGGATTCACCCAGTATATTCACCTTTTTTGTAAAAATTATTTTCCCTTTCCCTGTTGTACTTATATAAGCTTCAGGGTAAATGGTAACTTCCTTATCAAAAATTATTGGTTTGTCGTAATTGACCTCAGTATTTATTACAATCATCCGGCTGGTTGAGGGATTTGAATGCTGGGTTATTATCTTTTTATGTGTACATGAAATAACTGACAGCGTGAAACTCAATCATATGACTAAACAAAGAAATGTTCTATTTATGGGTAACGCGTTCAGACATTACAATTTCCAATATTTATTGATCCCTGCTTTTGATTTGATGCCCTTTATGTCCACTAACATTAATTCATCATTTGAAATGGACTCTAAATCATGCGTTGACATCTCTACATATTCTCTGTGGCCCACCGTCACCACTATAGCATCATATCTTCCCGTAGGATTAGACTTAAGCTCTATGTTATACTCATTCATGACCTCTTCTTTAGAAGCATAAGGATCTACAACATCCACCTCAATTGAGAAATCTTCCAGCTCACAAATCAAATCCACCACCTTACTATTCCGTATATCCGCTACATCCTCTTTAAATGTAATCCCCATCACCAGCACCCTGCATTCTCCCGGATTCTTTCCAGCTTCAATAAGTGCCTGTACCAATTTCTTGGCTATAAAATGAGGCATAAAATCATTCACCCGTCGTCCGGCTGCAATCACCTGGGGCTCATAACCTAGTTCTCTTGCCTTATGCATGAGATAAAATGGATCCACACTGATGCAATGTCCACCGACCAGGCCCGGATAATATTTATGAAAATTCCATTTTGTGCCGGCAGCTTCAATGACCTCACGCGTATCAATTCCCATTTTATCAAAGATGATCGCAAGTTCATTCATCAGTGAAATATTAATATCGCGCTGTGTATTCTCGATAACCTTTGCAGCCTCTGCTACTTTGATGGAAGGCGCTTTATAAAGTCCGGCTGTGATGATCTCCCCATATACTTTCGATATCTCTTCCAGTGCTTCACTATCATTGCCGCTGACGATTTTCAGAATATTTGTCAGCGTTTTGATTTTATCCCCCGGCACAATCCGTTCGGGACTGTAGCCATAGCTAAAATCAATTCCTCCTTTCAACCCGGATTCTTTTTCTAAAACCGGAACACAATCCTCTTCAGTGCAGCCGGGATAAACTGTACTTTCATAAATCACGTAATCTCCCTTCTTTAACGCCTTCCCCACACTCGCACTGGCTTTCAATAATGGGAGCAGATCAGGCACTTTATGTTCATCAATATCCGTCGGCACACCAATGATATGAAAATGGGCATTTTTTAAATCTTCCGGATTGGTTGTAAATGTGATATCGCATCCACTAAATGCATCATCAGATAGTTCTTTAGACGGATCCATGTTATTACGCATCATAACAATACGCTCTTCATTGATGTCAAAGCCGATGACTTTAAAATGCTTTGCAAATTCAAGCGCCAAGGGCAATCCAACATAACCAAGACCGGTGACGCTTATGGCTTTTTGTTTAGATTTTAATGCTTCGTAGATTTTCACTCAGGAAAATGTGTTTAAGACGCTTAGTTTATTTAAGTTTTTTGACACTCTGAATTTTTTGTAATTCCTCTACATCGGCTTCGTCTTTCTTGCGACCTGTATTCATTTTAGACAAAATGAGTTCCCGAAGATTTACAAAAGGCAATATCAACCCTTCCCACGAGTACTCAATTTTATTGGAGTTTGCTTCTTCGTATTCCACCAAGTTTATGTGTGTGATGAAGTCCATTTTTTCAGGTTCGCTTTCCCAACTAAATGAGGTATGCTTTGTAAAATCGTGTTCTTTCAGACTGGCTATATCCTCTTCTTCCATCCCGGCATCCAGAAATACCTTACTTAATTTATCCCGGTTTTCATTTGTTGGTTTTATCCACAGATCAATGTCTCCTGTCGTTCTTTCATACCCATGAAATATCACTGCATAACCTCCGATAATCAGAAAGTCAACATTATGCTTTATCAGAAGTGAAAGAATTTCCTGGTGACGTGGTAAAAATAAATTCATGAATTGAAACGAAGTTTCTTGTCGTGTTTGATATTTTTCATATCATAAATTCTTTTTATTAACTCAACTACATTTATTATTCGCTCCCCGGGAGATCGTTTTAAGACTGATTCGATTTCATGCTTCCTTTGGGATTCAAAATCTTTATGGAATATCAGTTTCCCTTTTTTCATTTATTGAATATTTTTATTTACCACTACCAAATTTCGCACAAAGTGCACTGAGAAAATAACACGGAGTGCACAGAAAAAATAAATATAATTGTTACATCTCACTTTTTTTGCACTGAGCTACATCAATTCGAATTTGTTCGAAGATGAGTCGAAGTGTCACTCTATATGATCATTCCTGCAGCCACAGTCTCATTCACATTTTGCCCCCTGCCCCCTAAAGGGGATAACTAGTTTTCGCTTTTTTAATGCCAATAGATTTTAGATTATCATGCCCGCTGCCACAGTCTCATTCGTTCCTTCATCAATAAGGATGATGCTTCCGGTAATTCTGTTTTTCTGGTACGCATCGACGAACAATGGGACAGTCGAACGGATAGTGATACGGGCAATATCATTCATCCGGATTATTTTATTATTCATATCCCGATGAAGTGTATTGACATCCATTCTATACCGCACTTCCTTTATAATGCATCTCGCTTCTTTTGTGGTATGCCGCAATACATATTTTCCTTTTTCGTCTAATGGCTTTTCATGAAACCAGCATATCATCAGATCGATATCCTGTTCCTGTCTTGGCATATTATTCGCCCGGACGATCATGTCACCACGACTCAAATCAAAATCATCTTCAATATGAACGACCACACTCATTGGTGGAAATGCTTCTTCAATTTCTTCTTTAAACATTTCAATTTTACTAATGCGCGTTGTAAAGCCAGAAGGCAATAACATGACATCATCCCCTTTCTTTAATATCCCACCCGCTATTCTTCCTGCATATCCACGATAATCATGAAACTCATCATTGTATGGCCTGATCACATATTGCACCGGAAAGCGGCAATCAATAAAATTGTAATCACTTGCGATATGAACATTTTCAAGATAATAAAGTAAAGTAGAACCTTCATACCATGGCATGTGCTGACTTCTGTCTACAATATTGTCACCCCGCAATGCTGAAATCGGAATAAAATTAACATCATGCACATCCAGTTTACCGGCAAATTCTTCAAACTCATCATGAATGCGATCATAAATTTCCTGACTATAATCGACCAGGTCCATTTTATTGATGCATATCACCAGGTGTGGAATCTGCAGTAGACTCGCAATGATAGCATGTCTCCTTGTTTGTTCGAGGACACCCTGTCTCGCATCAATGAGCACAAGAGCTACATTGGCAGTACTTGCACCGGTGACCATGTTGCGCGTGTATTGTATATGCCCCGGTGTATCGGCAATGATAAATTTGCGTTTTGGTGTTGAAAAATATCTGTACGCTACATCAATCGTGATGCCTTGTTCGCGTTCGGCTTTTAATCCATCAGTCAGTAACGCAAGATTAATTCCTTCCTCTCCTCTTCGTTTAGAGACTTCCTCAATAGCATCGTACTGATCCTGGAAAATAGATTTGCTATCAAAGAGCAATCTTCCGATCAGTGTAGATTTTCCATCGTCGACACTGCCGGCAGTTGTGAAACGGAGAAGTTCTGTGGAGTTATTGCCAGGAGATTGTTTATGCTGTGTCATTGATTACGCTAATATGGAAGCTTCACTTGGTTATGAGGGTTATGAGGGTTATAGGGGTTATGAGGGTGATAAGGGTTATAAAGGTTATAAAGGTTATGGGGGTTATAAGCATTTTTATTTCTTGGGGATTATATTTCTTAATTGTGATTCTTTAAGTTTATTTAGTTTATAACCAAGTGAATCCATCATTGCTCTTAACTCAAGTAACTCAGAATTGGTAATATACTTCTGGTCTAAACAAATCAAGGACTGACTTAATACCTCCATTAAGCTCCCAAATGATATTTCAGAGAACCTGGCTTTGTCTTTATATGATGTCCTGGAGGAGCTCTCAGCAATATTTGAAATGATTGAAATTACAGCTCTTCTCATTTGATTTGTTATCCCGTATTTTTCCTCTGTAGGAAATTTGTTGGTTATCGAATATATTTTATTAGTCAAAATTCTGGCTTCTTTAAAGACTTCTAATGTTTCGAAAGAATATTCCTTCAAATTTTCCATTTTACTTCATTCCTATTTTGAAACCTTCATTTCCTAATAACCTTTATAACCCCTATAACCCTTATAACCCCCATAACCCTTTTTAAAAATATCCCTGTTTTTTCCTGTCCTCCATACTTGTCTCGCTTCTCTTGTCATCTGATCTTCCACCTCTTTCTGTCAATCGTGATGTAGCTACCTCCTGAATAATTTCTTCTATCGTAGATGCTTCCGATCGCCATACAC
>JBDUAU010000085.1:0-13644 GCA_040004485.1 Saprospiraceae bacterium | reverse complement strand
GGGGCTATTGATATTACGATTTCTCCTGCAGGTGGCTATTCATATTTGTGGTCTAATGGTGAGACAAAGGAGGACTTATTGAATATTCCTGCAGGAATTTATGAAGTAACTGTTTCAGATAACTTCAATTGTTCATTATCTGAAATTTTTTCAATAGAAAACATTTCAATTCTGCCAACTCTATCAGAACTTATGACTACTCCTTCTTGCGGAGAAAGTAATGGTGGTATTGACCTGATTGTCAATCCGCCAAATGGAAATCAATTTCAATGGTCAAACGGTGATATCGTTGAAGATCTTGGAAATGTTTCAAAGGGAAATTACAGCGTCACTGTTACTGATATAAATGGATGCAGCGCTACAGGTTCCTTTGATATGCCAGGCTCCAATGCGGTTGAAGTCAATATAGATGCCGATCTGACAGCCATTAATAGTGGAACGGTTACCTGCACCCTGATATTAAACGTTACACCAGAAAGCATTTCTTCAATAGACTGGTCGCCGGAGGAATTATTCAATTGTACTGAACCGATTTGTTTCCAGCAAGTATTCACCCTGTTAGAACCTACATTTATCTCGGTTGAGGTTATTGATACGAATGGCTGCATAGGAAGAGCAAACATGCAGCTGGACATTGAAAAAGAATTTCACGTCTATATCCCAAATGTATTTACACCAAATGGAGATACTCAGAATGATATGTTCACAGTTTATGCAAATAAAGAAGTCAGGGAAGTAGTGCGTCTGGAAATTTTTGACAGGTGGGGTAATTGTGTATTTATCAATCAGTCATTTCCACCAAATGAGCCTTCTTATGGCTGGAATGGCTCATTCAAAGGCAATAAAATGAATCCTGATGTTTTTGCTTATTGGACACTTGTGAGATATTCCAATGGTGAGGAACATTATTTTAAAGGAGATGTCACTTTACTGAGGTAACCGGCGATCGGTAAACTATAAGCAGAGATCGGTATTGGATCGTGAGTAGTGGGTGGTGAATAAATTTTGTTGCTTCCTTGCTTGTTAAAATAAGTTTTATTTAAATATTTGTAGCAAATTATTCTATTACAATTTCCAAGGAATAAATTTGACTATGGCTTAAAAGCTGAATTCTATATAGTCCTGGAGGGAAAGAATGAACATCTATATCATAACCTATACCGTTAACGATCTTTTTCTTTATAATTTCTCTTCCAACCAGATCAAATAAACTTATCTGATAGGATTCTCCAAAATTTTTCAATTCAATATGTAATTTATCCGAGCAAGGATTTGGATAAACCCTAAAATCTACTTTATCCTGTACATTTTCAACTGCTGAGACCGTAACATTTACAGGAACACGATCAGAGATGCATTCGATATCCTGTTTTTTGATTTTCCAATCATAGAAATAATAATAGTAATGATCACCATTACTAGAGCCCGTAATTTGTCCTGCATCTCCGATCATGTAAGGATAATTTAAGAATCCAACATTTCGGAATAGATTGCCCTGAGGGCAAGCCAGATAGTGATTTCCAACCTGTACATCAAATCCAAGATCTACTACATTCATTCCCGTATGAACAATAAATTGCTTGAATGCTGTCAAAGTATCATCAGAATAGATTTGAATAAATCGAATACCCTGGGGTCCGCCTGCTGGCAAATAAACCGAGACTGTCGACAAAGTGAATGGCTCCCAATTTCTGAAAGTTAAATAACCGGTTTGCAGAGGCAAGCCTCCCCCACCCACTGTATCGATCTTTCCACCGGTTTGCATTTCTCCGGGATACATATGATGAGATTCAACAAAATAAGTTGTGTCGTTTTCTAATGAAGCGGTTTGAAATAAAGGACCTATTTCGATCGGCAGACCACCACTGGATTGATTAAACCATTGAATATTTTCTCCAGTAGCCATGATTAAAGTAGAATCTCCCTGAAATAAAAATACATCTGAAACCTCTGGTGGTGATGAATTTAAAGTGAATACATTAATCGGTTCGGAGAATAGCTGGCCACCGCCACATCGGGAAGCAATGGCCACTGAATATGTCCCACTTTGAGTAATCTCAATGCTTTGGAGCGCTGTTTCTCCCGATGACCATTGATAGTTATCTCCCTGAGATGATGTCAGCTTTATTGAATCACCTTCACAAAACCGAACACCGCTTTCAACTGTAATAAGCGGTGGAAATTCTTCAACCATCTTAACTTCTACAAGATTGGAAATAGCTGTGCAACCAAGGTTGTTCTCTCCGATAAGAAAATAAATACCTTGTTTGTCTATTAAAGTAAATGATGTGGTGTCCCCATTTGACCATCGATAATGATTAAATCCTAAAGGACCCGCTATTAAGAATGTATCACCAGGACACAATAAAATATTTCCTGATGTATTCAAGTAGAATGCACCTGAAAAACATGATGTTTCAGGAACCAGATAAGTGGAATCTGCTTTGAGGTTAACATATTTTGTAATGATTCCGGATGGCCACCTTACAATCAGCGAGTCTACTTTATCTGAAGTGCCTAATCCAAAATGCGTTGTAAGAGAGCTCATCGGACTATAACTCTGTCCTGAGCGAACTTCTCTTATCTGACGTCCCCAACTTCCATAAATTTCTACCCGAGCACCTATCCCATTTCTGTTACTGCCGAGTCCAAGAGTATTTATTTTTAACCAATGATTTGAATTGCCTTCGTTGAGCCAGATATTATTCTGGTGCACTATATCCAGGAAACCATCGTTATTCAGGTCACCTATTGCACCTGGTTTCACAGGTATTTCCTGGCCGATAAATGTCAGGTCTCCATGACCGAGGTATAATCGCAACGTCAGGTCAGAAAAAATATCCATAAAGCCATCATTATTGAAATCGCCTGTGACATTTTCAAATGCCCCTAAGTCCAATGGAGCAATGCCAGAATTCAGAATGACATCTGAAAACGTACCATTCCCATTATTTCGGAATAACCGATTTGCAAAATCATGGTTGATGACAAAAGCGTCCAGGTCACCGTCGTTGTCAAAATCTTCAAAGGAAGCACTCCATGATTGGGCATTATCATCAAGCCCTGCCTGCGCACCTACTTCGGTAAATGTTCCATCATGATTGTTGCGGTATAAAAGATTGGTCCGTATCGGATCTCCCGGCAGTGTACCATCCAGGCATTTGGAGAGATATAAATCTATGTCGCCATCATTATCGTAATCTGTCCATATCGCTGCATAATTACCCCCAAGGTGAGAAGTAGGGATTAGGCTGGTATCAGGCGACATAAGTCCATTTCCATTATTTCTAAATGGAACAGACTGATTCGATTCATTACAAACAAAGGCATCCAGCCAGCCATCATTGTTGATATCAGCCATTGTGGATCGCTGACTTTCAATGAAGCCCGGCATAAGGTTCTCTATGAAATCAGTTCCATTTTCATTTGCCAGAATGAATGAGACAGATGAACTGTGTGCAAATAAAAGATCATTGTACCCATTGTTATCAATATCTCCGGCACAAATACTCCAACTCGGAAGGGAATGAATAGGAAAATTAAATTGTCGTTGTACAAAAGATTTATTTGATTGCTGATAGTCGATGTAGAGGCCTTTACCACCTACCCTTACAACATCATCAAGGTAATCGCCATTCATGTCAATCACACAATCTGCATAAGCGGTAAATCCGGCAATAGGACTAAGGATCTCACTTGCCTGAGTAAATATTACGGGCTGCGATAATGCTATGCTACCTGAAAGTAATATAAAACTTGTAAAAAAAAATGAAATTCGCAATGATTGATTTCTTTAAAGCAAGCTTATCTATTAAAATACTGATCGTCGTTTATAAGATAACTCTTTAATTAAATTTACGATTTTAATGTCATTAAAAAAACATCGAGATAAGATACAAATAAATACGGGAGGAGATCAAAGAGAAAAAATTTAGCAAGGAGAAGAAGGAGGACAAGTTTCTCTGGTGTTACATTAAATCAAACAGGGTGGTCTGCGGTTTTCTTGTTTTTTCGAATAACGTCAGATCGTATTCAAACGGTTGAATGTCCGGCATGAATTTCCTCTTGGCCAGGTGAAAATGTTTTTCAATAATTTCAGCATACTTACCTTCTCCTTTCATCCGGGTGCCGAATCGGCTATCATTAAGATTGCCTCCATGTGTGTCCATGATGCGGTTCAATATTTTATCCG
Organism: Saprospiraceae bacterium; assembly: GCA_040004485.1. Classification (GTDB taxonomy): domain Bacteria; phylum Bacteroidota; class Bacteroidia; order Chitinophagales; family Saprospiraceae; genus Opimibacter. The sequence continues at coordinate 9,452 of JBDUAU010000085.1, read as the reverse complement.
CCCGATCAGGATATGTTTTCTTTACCCAGTCTGTAAATATTTCCGCTACATCGCCATTGAGTCGGACTACGATATAGTGAGCATTTTTTGCACCGGCATTTGTTACGGCTTCAACGATATTCATAATTTCATGATCGGTAAGTCCGGGAATAATGGGCCCTAGCATCGCATGCACATAGATGCCTGCATCCGAAAGATCCTTTATGACCTGCAGCCTCCTTGTGACTGAAGCTGTTCGCGGCTCTAATGATCTTCGAGTTGATTCAGTCACTGTATTAATGGATATGGCTACGGTGACTAACTTTTTTTCAGCAAGGCGTTTAAGGATATCAATGTCACGCATGATGAGTGCACTTTTTGTGATGATACCCACCGGGTGATTAAATCGATCGACCACCTCAAGTATCTGCCTGGTCAATTTGAATTTTGCTTCGGCTGGCTGATAACAATCTGTATTGCCAGAGAGCATTATTGGCGCAGGGATCCATTTATGGGAAGCAAGCTTTTTAGCTAAAATCTGTGGTGCTTCACGTTTGATCAGGATCTTCGTTTCAAAATCAAGTCCTGCACTGAATCCCCAATATGGATGTGTATTGCGCGCATAACAGTAGACACATCCATGCTCGCAGCCCTGGTAGGGGTTCATCGAATATTCCATTCGTACATCCGGGCTTTCGACTTTATTGATGAGCGTTTTCGGATGTGTTTCCAGGTATTGGGTTTTAATCTCCTCTGGTGGTGGAGTGAAATTAAGATCGCGATGCTTTGAACTAACATGCTTATCGTATGGACTGTCGGGATTGATTTGTGCTCCTCTTCCTTTCATTTTATCGGTATTTGACTGTAAATTAATCAATATTTGACTAATTTATAGTCATAAGAATGAAATAATTTAATGAATTGATTTCGAGATGGTTATAAATAGTGGCACTACTAATAGTGCCACACTGACATAATCGACTATTATTCTGTGTGTTATAATGGTTTTTAACACTTCAAATCCTTTCATATCCAGCTTAGTTCAATTTCTATAGAATGTTCCCGGTCATAAGTACCAATGTATTATATAAACTGACCGACTGATTTATATCTGCTGAAATCCAATAATCAGACATTATGAAAGTATTTTTGTAATCAAAGGCAGCGATCCTGCCGGAATTGTATCAATTAAATAATAGTACTTAAGACAGAGCTTTTGCAGGAGCAAGAACTGATAAGACGATGTAAAGCGAATGACCGGACAGCGCAACGATTGCTATATGAGCGATTCGCACCCTTGTTAATGGCAATATGCAGGAGGTATGTAGGATCGATCAATGCAGAAGACGTTTTGCAGGATAGTTTGATAAGAGTGTTTCAATATTTGGTACAGTACAGAAATGATGGCTCCTTTGAAGGTTGGGTAAGAAGAGTCTGTGTGAACACCTGTATACGATATCTTGAAAAAGAAAAGAGATTACAAATTGATTACATCGCCGAAGGATTGCCGGAGCAGTCAGTTGAACCGGATGCAATACACAAGATGAGTGCAGATGAGCTCATGATGATCATTGATAAATTGCCGGACGGATACAAAACAGTTTTTAACCTGAGTGTGATTGAAGGATACCCTCACAAAGAAATCGCTGAATTGCTGGGCATTGAAGAAAGCAGTTCAAGATCACAATTGACCAAAGCAAGAAAATATATACAACGATCACTCGTGCCTACTCAAAAAGTAGAAATATGAAAGACCAAAACCCTTTTAAAGAAAAGCTATACACCTATACCCTCCCTGTCAAGGAAGATATATGGAATCATGTTGAAGCTAATCTTCCTGCCAAAAGAAGGAGGTTGCCATTTCTATGGTTAGCTCTTGCCTCATTTTTATTTATTGGCGCATCAGTTCTTGGTGTGACTCTATTACATAAGCCCCTTATTCCTGTTACACCAAAAGAAAATAAATCGATTGAGGATATTAAGAATTCGAGCACACCTATAGCTGAAAACACAATAACAAGCAGGATTTCAGAGCAACCGATAAATGAAACTCTCACCAATAAAAAATTAAACACTACTAATACTACTACAACTAAAACCCAGCAAAGAAATCCCTATCAAAAGGCTTTAAGCCATACATCAAATCATCAGCCATCCATTGTATCGGCAGATGCAATCCAGTTCGATTCTCGTGCTGAAACAAATTCGTATAGAAAAGAAATGGCAGTTGTGAACAGTTTAAATACATTGGATTTTAATCCTTTATCTCTTGAAGAATCTGCTTTCAAAATGGCTAAAATCAAGCCTGATCCAAGCTGTTACAAGTTCAGGGGTAAAAATGGAAAGAATGCCATATCTGTTGATGTGTTTGCCGGTCTCGGTTTTGCAACCAGAAAATATGATGCCACTGAAGGAGCTACTTCTCCTTATGCCACGGCTCGTAATCAGACGGAGAAAAGTAAATATGTCTGGGGTGCCGGTGCAAGGATAAATCTGAATTTAAAACAGGGTTTCGCTGTTCGTCTTGGCATATCACTTGAGCAGATAGGTGACATATTCAATTATACTGATGCCAGCGCCACTCAAAGTACCACCCAAATCGATTCTTTCTTTGCTGCTGATGGTACATTCCTTCGTGCAGATACTAATCGGGTTCTCATCTTTGGTAAGCTTATAAAGAAAATCCATAACCGTTATACCCATCTTGATATACCCCTTTTACTTAGCTATGAACTTCCGATGGGAAGGTCTACACTTATGATTAATGCAGGACCGGTACTTAACCTGACAAGCAGTGTTAGAGGCCAGATACTTGATCCTACTTTGAATCCGGTGCATATCACTGCGGGAGAACCTGACGAACTGAAAGCATACAAGAACAATCTTGGCCTGAGTTTATACCTGGGAGCTGGAGCATTATTTCCATTGACAGACAATATCTCAGCTATGGTAGAGCCGAGACTACTATACCGAATCAATCCCGTGACATTAGATAGTTATCCTCTTAAAGAGCACCGCTCAACTGCGTGCCTTAACCTGGGAATTCGCTATCATTTTAATTAATCCGGTACACACAGGCAGCATTATGGCAACGAAACGTGTCTATAAAAGTAAAAACAGAGAAATGAGCAAGTTTTTTTATGTGTTGGGAGTATTGGTCATGATGATGTCGTGTGGCAAGGACATCGACCAGTTCATTCCTAACGAGAAGCAGGATGTTGTGGGAGATATTTCACGACTCAAATCAAAGTTGAGAGACGACATTGCAGGAAGTATCACCTATACTGTTCCTGTTCCATGCTTCGGACTCAAAACATTTGAAATCGACAAGGATGTAGTGATTCAGATTCCTGAAGGATTTGTGGATCTCTCGCAATATCCCTGTACGAACGGATCATTTGATGTACGGGTGACCGTACTGGACACGAAAGGTGAAATCCTCGCAGCAGGAATTCCAACCATTTCTGAAAACACCCTACTGGAATCTAGAGTTGAATTGAAGATTGAAATCCTAAGCGGAACAAGCCATATTAAATTGGCTCATGGAAAGAAGATCCGAATACTGGTAAATGATCCTGATCCTAGAGAAAGGATGGAATTATTCTATGGAGAAGGTGACCAGTGGCTACAGGCAGATGGGGATCCTGCAAAATGGGATAATGTCACGAACTCAGAATGGTGGATTCAGGGTGACAGCACACAAAACCCTATAACGGGCGTAGGCTATCAGACATTCAGTGACAGTATTGACTGGGTTAATGTCGATGTGTATTTTCAGATACCTGCAGAGCTTCGGACTCCGGTGTGCGTAGAATTACCTGAAGGATTCACTAACCAAAATACAAATGTATTTATGGTCTTTGATGATTACCGAAGCATCACCTACATGACAGGTGATTCATCAAAAATGCAGTTTTGCGAACATTACGGATCTACACCTCTTGGATTTAAGACAACCTTTGTAGTGATTTCAGAAAGAGGAGAAGGCAATTATTATTTTGCTACGAAGAAAACTACAATCACAGCGGATCTGACAGAAACTATCGTTCCGTTGAAGACTCCATATGAAGAGATTAAACACTATATCATGGGATTGTAAGACCGGTCATTAAGGATTAAATGACTAGTCAGAATTAATGATTTTCCAAAATCCTTTTTTTGCCAACAACAAAGCTCTGTACGAAATGCGGAGCTTTTTTTATTTGTTAAATATTGAAGAATGAATTAAGAATGGAAAAGAGAATCGGGAATATTGAATCTTGAAGGCTGAATTTTGAAGGGAAATGTTGAATAAAGAATGGAAAAGAGAATCGGGAATATTGAATCTTGGATGCTGAATATAGAAGAGGAATGTTGAATACTGAATACTGAATAGTGAATAGTGAATAGTGAAGGGGAATATTGAATTAGGAATGGAAAAGAGAATCTGGAATATTGAATTTTGAAAAGAAGTGGAATATTTAATGTTGAATGATGAAGTGAGAATAGATTTAACAAGGGATTACATTGCGTCATGAGTCCGATATACTTCGACTTGCTAAACTCTTCCATGATTCGACCTGCGCTTCCTCACATCCCTTTGCTACAGCTCACCAACCGTGTGCTACAGCTTAGTAACTGTCAGGTATCCATTTCATCCGGCATCCAAAAAGAGATGAGGTATAATAAAAAAAGGGCAGATCGAAACCTGCCCTTTGCTTTTATGTTTAATAGTTAATGACCTATACTGGTTCTGTTTGGATAGAGCGCTGCATCTTCTTGCGCTGATCTTCATCAAGGTATGTTTTACGCATACGGATGATCAGAGGTGTCACTTCGATGCACTCGTCTTGTTGGATGTATTCCATGCATTCTTCAAGGGTCATCTGGCGTTTAGGGGCTATGTTCGTTGCAGCATCACTTCCGCTTGCACGCATATTGGTTAGCTTCTTGCCTTCTGTGATATTGACGACGATGTCACCAGGGCGATTGTTTTCGCCAATGATCATGCCCTTGTATACTTCTTCTCCCGGATCGACAAAAAAGAATCCTCTGTCCTGAAGTTTATCAATGGAATAACCTGTGGTATTACCGGGATCTTTTGCGAGAAGAACACCATTTGTTCTTGCAGGAATATTTCCCTTCCATGGCTTGTATTCGGTAAAGCGATGACTCATCACGGCTTCACCTGCAGTTTGGGTCAGCATTGTAGATCTTAACCCAATAAGGCCTCTTGAAGGAATATCAAATTCAAGATGCTGATAATCACCCTTAGCTTCCATCACATGTAACTCACCTTTACGGCGGGTGACAAGATCAATGGCACGTGATGAAAATTCGCCCGGAACATCGATGACCAGGTTTTCATAAGGCTCACATTTTTTACCATCAATGATTTTGATGATAACCTGTGGCTGTCCGACTGTCAGTTCATATCCTTCACGACGCATTGTTTCAATCAAAATGCCTAGATGAAGGATCCCGCGTCCGAAGACAAGAAAGCTATCTGCACTATCTGTTTCTTCGACTTTCATGGCTAGATTCTTTTCAGTCTCTTTCCACAAACGATCACGCAGGTGACGTGATGTCACAAATTTTCCATCCTTCCCGTAGAAAGGAGAATTGTTGATGCCGAATGTCATACTCATCGTAGGTTCGTCAACAGCAATGAATGGCAATCCTTCCGGTGCATCATAATCAGCAATCGTTTCACCGATTCTGAAATCATCCAGGCCTACTACTGCACAAAGATCTCCTGCACTTACTTCCTGCACTTTCTTTTTGCCCATGCCTTCGAAGATGTAAAGCTCTTTGACACGGCTGCGTTTAATCACCCCATCTGCCTGAACGATACAAATAGGTTGATTTTCACGAATTGCTCCCCTGTTTACTTTTCCGATTGCAATACGTCCCTGATAAGAAGAATAATCAAGTGAGGTGATTTGCATTTGAAGAGTTCCCTCATACGCGACAGGAGGAGGAACTAATTTTATAATTCCATCAAGAAGTGGTGTGATATCTGCTGATTGCTCGAGGCTATCATTGAACCAGCCATGCTTTCCGGAACCATAATATGTACTGAAGTCCAATTGTTCTTCAGTCGCATCAAGGCTATGGAAAAGATCGAATACATCATTATGAATATCTATCGGGCGACAATTTGGTTTATCTACCTTATTGATGACAACGATAGGTTTGAGATTGAGTTGAAGTGCTTTTTGAAGAACAAATCTTGTCTGGGGCATCGGACCTTCGAATGCATCAACAAGTAAAAGGACACCGTCTGCCATACGCAATACGCGTTCTACTTCACCCCCGAAGTCAGAGTGACCGGGAGTGTCAATGACATTGATCCTGACGCCTTTATAATTGACGGCTGCATTTTTTGAGAAGATGGTGATCCCACGTTCGCGTTCAAGGTCATTGGAGTCCATGATAAGTTCTCCGGTTTCCTGATGATCCTTGAATACTTTCGTGGCCTGAAGGATCTTGTCTACCAGGGTGGTTTTCCCATGATCGACGTGAGCGATGATGGCGATATTCCTGATATTCTCGTTTAATTGTTTCATAAGCTTTAATTAGGGCCCTCAAAAGAGGGTGCAAAGGTACACATTATAATGCTTTTCGGGGCGATAAGGTTTGATTTCGGCTTTGATACATATGATATAAATTGTTAATAGGGCCTTGACCAAACGAATATTGGAGGAAAGGAATAATAGGAATTTAAAGTTTTGAATTTTGATATAAATCAATAATTATAAATCGTTGAGGAGTTAACGTATTAAAGTTTTTGAAATATTTACGTATATTTTGAATTTACATTTTACCATTTATCCTACTTAATCTTAAATCGTAAGCCAAAAGATCAGCCTATATTTGCCCCTACTGGCTCCGTCGTACAACGGATAGTACGCAGGTCTTCGGAACCTGAGATTGGGGTTCGATTCCCTACGGGGCTACAAAAAAGCAGAGAGCAGAGGGCAGAGAGCAGAGAGCAAAAAGTAGAGAGTAAAGAGCAAAAAGCAGAGAGCAGAGGGCAAAGAGCGATGGGGTAAAGATCCTACAGGACTGATAGTATAAGTTCAACTACAGAAATTATCAGAAAGTATAAATCCAATCCCGGCAATCCTCCTTTCACTTTCCTAAGAACATTCAATATAAAACAAGAATCTTATCACTTGATTTAATAAAAAAAGAAAGTGCATCCTTTTGATATTGGATGCACTTTCTTCTATGTGGACTGAGAATACGAGCCCATTGCTCTATGCTCTATGCTCTATGCTCTATGCTCTATGCTCTTCGCTCTTCGCTCTATGCCCTCTGCTCTTCGCTCGATTATTGGAACAATAACAATCTCCAGCGGTCGTGACATGCGCTCTTGGCGAAACGCCCAAATGCTACATTGCCTTCAATCTGAAGTTGTGCTGCTGTGGCAAGTGTCTTCTTAGAGGGACTTCTAAGTGTTTCATTGATACCAACGATTGGGTAATTATTTTGTTTGCCCAATTCATTTACCATATCATCAATGGCCCAATGCAGACGAATCCCAAGATTAACTGTAAAAATTCCTCCACCGATGAGATAAGATCCAAATCCGATAACTCCTGATTTATAGTTCTTACTGAAATTCTCAGTGACGTCCATAACTGTAGGTGAATTCACATTCTTCAATTCAACAGATTTGATCTTGGCGTATTCACCTCCGATTTCGATATAGGCTCCATTGCCGGAATAACGAAATAAAGCGGACCAATCGTTGTCCTTCCATTTAAAACTATTGAACACCTTCGAATTATAATTGAAATCCTGTTTTCCGGTGGCGCTTGAATACTCGATGGATAAACCTGCATGGTAACCATAATTGAAACCTAAGCGGCCACCTATAGCTGTTCCTGTAGTTATTTTATGCTTGTAAGATCCATGATCAAAAACCTTATGATCATACATAAATGTAGGTCCATATGCACCTTTAATACCGGCATCAAACCACCACTGTGCGTGTGCCGATATTACAAAACAAGACATTATAAAAAGGGTAAATAAATACTTCATGTTTCAGTTGTTTTTAGGCCGGAAAGATAGCTATTATTTCATTCTTCTACGCTTCATTTCAGCCATAATGAAGCTAAGTTCGCGGCTCATCTCTCCGGTTACGGATGTGTTTTCATTTGCACGGCGGATGAGGTAAGGCACTACTTCTTTGACAGGGCCATATGGAACGTATTTAGCGACATTATAGCCACCAGCAGCAAGATTGAATGTAATGAAATCACTCATTCCGTAAAGCTGGCAGAAATTCAGATGTGAATGGTTGCGCTGCAATCCTTTTTCCGCGATCAGTTCAGCCTCATATTCTACACTTTTCTGATTGTGTGTTCCATTGCACGAAGCGATTTGTTCATAGTGATCGACACAATATTTAATGGCGAGATTATAGTCCCTGTCTGTATCCTCTTTCGTATCCTGGATAGGAGAAGGATAACCCATTGTCTTCGCGCGATCTCTTTCCTTTTCCATATACGCGCCACGTACTAATTTGGCGCCAAGCTTATACCCTTTGGTGACTGCTTCCTGATGATCTGCGATCAGGTTATTGAGTTTGTCCTTTCTATATAACTGATAGGTATGATAAACAACCACTTTTTCGCGGTTATATTTTTCCATAAGATCTTTTACGAGGGTATCAATTGTATCCTGTATCCAAGTCTCTTCAGCGTCAATGAAAACTGCCATATTATTTCGTTTAGCCGCATGGCATAACTGATTGAGGCGGTTACGTACTTTTTCAAAATCCAGAGATTCCTGTTCATTCAATTTTCCTTCTGACTGAAATTTACGGAGTAACTCTTCTGAAGCAAGAGAGGTGATCTTTGAAGAAATAATCGGCACACTTGGATGCGTAGAAGCAAATGTGATGGCCTTGATATTCTCCTCCATCGTTCGGTCAAAATCCTCTTCAGTAGATTTACCTTCAGCACCATAGTCCAATACGGATAAAGTTTTGTTGACATGCAAATAGTCAATGGCAGCCTGGCAATCCGGAAGCGACGTACCGCCGCAAAACTGTTTAAAAATCGTATTTTTCAATATCGGATTGAAGATATTGATGCCTTTACTATGGAGCCACAACCCAAGTGAAGATCCGGTGCTGACTATCCAGTCCTTATTCATTAACCTGAACAGGTAGGACATTCGCCTGAGCTCTTTGTTCGATTTATGAGCAAAAGCGATCTCAGTATCGGTAAGGTCCACAGTCTTGTGCCGTGGTCTTGATTCAGTTTCAGAACTTGCCATATGATTTCCAGATAATCCAGGCTTGTTCCGCCTGAAGGTGAAGCATGTCTAAGCCGTTTTTTGTATGGGCTCCCATTTCTGCACCGCGTGTCAAAAATAGTGTATTGGTTGGATTGTAGACTACATCAAATAACCAATGATTCTCTGTGAGCGAATCATATGGGATCATCGGGCATTTCTCCGCAAAGGTCCGGGTCGCT
>JBDUAU010000369.1:0-13717 GCA_040004485.1 Saprospiraceae bacterium | reverse complement strand
CATCGCCAGAAGTGAGATGCATTATGTGTGGCTGAGAGAAGTGAAGTTGTGGGAGTTGTGGAAAATGAAAAGAAATAGACAATAGACAATAGACAATAGACAACAGACAACAGACAACAGACGAAGGTGAAGGCGAAGGCGAAGGCGAAGGGATCAGAACACAAAAACCTGGTGCCAAAAAAAACTTAACGATATTTTATTCTTCAACTACTCCGGTGACCAATAAAGAAATTTCGTTGCGGAGGACTTCTATGAAACCATTTTCGATCCGTATGGATTTGGTTTCACCCTTTGAAAGTTTGAATCTTACTTCACCTTTCTCAAGAGCGGCTACTATCGGAGCGTGATTTTTCAATACTTCAAAACGTCCGCCGATGGCAGGAACATTGACTGATGTAACTGTGCCCTGGAATAATTCCTTATCGGGTGTAAGAACAACTAGATGCATGATCTGGCCTGATTGAATTAATTGCCGGCTTCGGCTAACATTTTCTTTCCTTCTTCGATCACTTCATCGATACCACCTTTAAGATTAAAGGCAGCTTCAGGATACTGATCTACTTCACCATTAAGGATCATTTTGAATCCGCGAATTGTTTCTTCGATCGGAACAAGAGCACCAGGCTTCCCAGTGAATTGCTCGGCAACGTGGAATGGTTGTGATAAGAAACGCTGGATACGACGAGCACGGTGAACGACCTGTCTGTCTTCCTCTGAAAGTTCTTCTAATCCAAGAATAGCGATGATATCCTGAAGTTCTGTGTATCGCTGAAGGATTCCTTTGACAGACATGGCGGTGTTGTAATGATCTTCGCCGATGATCAGCGGATCCAGAATTCTTGATGTACTATCGAGTGGATCTACAGCAGGATAAATACCTAATGCTGCGATTTTACGACTTAATACTGTGGTGGCATCAAGGTGGGCAAATGTTGTAGCAGGTGCAGGGTCAGTCAAGTCATCTGCAGGGACATATACAGCCTGAACGGAAGTAATAGAACCTCTTTTTGTAGACGTAATTCTTTCTTGCATCACACCCATCTCCGTAGCAAGTGTTGGTTGGTAACCTACAGCAGAAGGCATACGTCCAAGAAGAGCTGATACTTCTGATCCGGCTTGTGTAAAGCGGAAGATATTGTCGATAAAGAAAAGTATATCACGTCCTCCTGCCGGATCGCTAAGATCACCATCACGATAATATTCAGCTACTGTAAGACCCGATAACGCAACCCGGGCACGAGCGCCTGGAGGTTCATTCATTTGTCCAAATACAAGGGTAGCCTGTGATTTAGATAGTTCATCCATATCTACTTTGGAAAGATCCCATCCGCCTGCTTCCATACTTTCCTGGAATTCATGGCCATATTTGATGACACCTGATTCAATCATCTCACGAAGGAGGTCATTTCCTTCACGTGTACGCTCGCCTACACCTGCGAAAACGGAGATACCTGCATAACCTTTGGCGATGTTGTTGATCAATTCCATGATCAATACTGTCTTTCCTACGCCAGCCCCTCCGAAGAGACCGATCTTTCCACCTTTTGAATAGGGTTCGATAAGGTCGATAACTTTGATACCGGTATAGAGAATTTCTTTGCTTGTGGAGAGGTCCTCATACAGAGGTGGTTTTCTGTGGATTGAATAAGAGTTTTCATCCTTTGGTATTGGACCAATGCCATCGATGGCTTCACCTACTACATTGAATAAACGACCTTTTATTTGTTCGCCGACAGGCATTGTGATATTTTTTCCGGTGTCGACGACATCCATTCCCCTCATCAAACCATCGGTACTGTCCATAGCTACAGCACGGATGCTGTCTTCTCCTAAATGCTGCTGGACTTCAAGGATAACTTTCTCACCGGTGGAGCGGGTGATTTCCAAAGCGTTGAGGATATCAGGAATTTTGCTTCCCTCACCTGCAAAACTTACATCCACTACTGGGCCAATGATCTGCTTAATGGTACCGACGTTCATAATATATTGATATACTTATAGTTAGGATCGAAATAAGGTGTAATTGTGGCGCAAAGATAGAAATTTTACCCCGTGAAAACCAAGCTACTTCCGAAGATTTTCTAAGTTATTCTTCCTCAGATTTATCTGTTTCGGGTTGGGCTTCGATCCAGAAATTATTGACGGTGTCACCGGCTATCATTCTTACCACCTGGCTATTGATCATCTCCAGAAGAGCAAGGAAAGTAATGATCGCATGGATTCTGTTTTCGCAACCTGAAAAGACGTCCATAAACTCCAGTCTTGGCTTTAATTGGAGCTTAAAAGTGATGGAGGTTTGTTCCTCCTGGATAGTGAAGGTGTATTGAATGATGGTATGAACAGGATGAAGCTTTTGGTACTCAAAGCGTTCCATCACACGTTTGAAAGCCTGGAGAAGACGGTAAAGTGTGAGGCTTTCTAATTCCGCATCTGCAAGTGCTTCTTCTGCAAGGGATTGAAGCTCTATTTCTACATTTCCCCTGGGAAAGGACATTGACCTTGATTCTTCCTTACGACGGAGGTCTTCGGTGATTTCTTTATAGGATTTGTATTCTAAGAGTCGTTGAATGAGCTCTTCACGTGGATCTATTTCCTGACCATTTTCGTCTACATCTTTCCTCGGAATCAGCATTTTAGCCTTGATCCGCATCAGCGTAGCAGCTACAAGGATAAATTCTGAGGCGAGGTCGATATTGAGATTTTCCATGGTATGGACATATCCAAGGAAATCATCAGTGATTTTTGCGATGGGGATATCATAGATGTCAAGTTCATCCCGCTCAATGAAAAAGAGGAGCAGGTCAAATGGACCCTCAAAAGCTTCGATCTTGATATTGTATGTCAACTGCACAGGTTACTTTTAGAGGTCCAAAGATATCATTATGGCCAAACTGCAAGGCAGGGTCTTTCTGCTGCCATCTCCTATTGTTGAAAATGGCCTTGAAAGCATATCGCCTGAGGTAATCCGGATTTTGCATTCACTGGATTATTTCATTGTTGAAAGAGCCAGGACTGCAAGGCGATATATCAGCTCAACCAAGCCTCCAAAGGCGATTGATTTGCTTTCGATTGAAGAAATACCGGAGAAGACACTGACTGGCAAGGAAATTCAACTGTTTTTAAAACCATTGCTTGAGGGCCATGATATAGGCATCATGTCAGAAGCAGGTCTGCCTGCAATAGCTGATCCGGGAAATTATTTTGTACGCGAAGCTCAAAAGATGGGAATAATTGTTGTTCCGATTTCGGGACCTTCAAGTATCATGATGGCATTGATGGGATCAGGATTGGAAGGACAGCGATTTGCTTTTCATGGTTATCTGAGTGCCAAAAAAGATGAATTGCCTGCACAACTCAGAGAATTGGAAAAGAGAGCAGATCGCGATGATGCTACACAGATATGGATTGAGACACCATATCGGAATATGCAGATCGTGCAATCGGTAGAAAAGCATATGGATCAAAACCGTGATTTCTGTATTGCTGCAGGATTAGGAGATATAGATGGCATGGTCGTCACCAAAAAAATAGGAGAGTGGAAAAAAAGTGGGTGGCCGGAAATACATAAGGTTCCTGCTGTGTTTTTGATAAGATGAGGACGTGAGACGTGAGACGTGAGAACGTGAAACGAGAAAGGTGAAACGAGAAACGTGAAAAGTGAGATTTGAGGAACGGACATTAATCCTAAGACAGGAGTAAGCCCTGCAAATACAGGAATTGTAAATTAATTGTACAAACTATTAATAGTGTATTATTGTTAGAAACTAAATTTTAGTGAACAGAATATGACAACAGCATTTGCAGAAGAAATTGATCTGAAGTCGTTGCAAAAGCAGGGATTTCTGGATATTAAAGTAGATCCCGCGCTTGATCTTGTGGCGGAGATCAAACGAATGAAGAAGGAGAAGAATGCGATCATCCTCGCTCATTATTACCAGGAATCACCTATCCAGGATATTGCAGATTATATCGGAGATAGTTTAGGATTATCCCAACAGGCTGCTGTGACAGAGGCGGATATTATTGTATTTGCCGGTGTACATTTCATGGCTGAGACCGCTAAGATTCTTTCGCCTTCAAAAAAAGTTCTTCTTCCGGATCTCAAAGCAGGATGTTCTCTTGCAGATTCATGTCCAGCACCATTGTTTAAAAAATTCAAAGCAATGCATCCTGATGCAGTTGTCGTTTCATACATCAACTGCACGGCGGAACTTAAAACACTGACTGATATTTGTTGCACATCATCCAATGCTGTACATGTCATCAATAGCATACCAAAGGATAAGGAAATCATTTTTGCTCCTGATCGTAATCTTGGAGCTTATCTGCAAAAACAGACCGGACGAAAACTCATTTTGTGGAATGGTACATGCATGGTGCATGAAATATTCTCCCACGAAAAAATATCCCGTCTTCAAATGCAATATCCGGAAGCAAAACTTATAGCCCATCCGGAATGTGAAGATCATCTGCTTGATATTGCAGACTTCATCGGGTCGACAAGTCAGTTGTTGAAATACACAAAAACAAATCCGGCAAAACAATTTATAGTTGCTACTGAACCTGGAATAATCCATCAGATGGAGATAGGTAGTCCGGATAAAGAATTTATTCCTGCACCTCCGACGAATACATGTGCATGCAATGAATGTCCGCACATGAAGAGAAACACGATGGAGAAACTTTATTTATGTCTTAAATACGAGCAGCCTGAAATTATTCTTCCGGAATACGTGCTCAGGGAAGGGAGAGCCAGTATAGACCGGATGATGGAGATATCTAAGCAGGCAGGCTTATGAAGGAGTAACGAATAACGAGTAACGAATAACAAGTAACAAGAACGAAGTGGGGGGGATTTATGATAAATGAAGAAATCCCTATTTCTGAAAAATAGCTTTATATTATGATGATATTTAATATTTAAATTATTGAATTACAGATTTTTGATCCATAAGTGGTATAATTTTTGCAAAACAAAACTTGGACTTTCGCATACGATTCAGGAGGTAAACAGCGTTTGAGTCTATTCGCGGCGGCCAAATTAAATTATGAAGGGATACATTATACTTTGCTTATTTGTCTTAGTTCAAATAAAGGGTTTCGGTCAGAAAGGGTATGAGCTGGGAGCTTTGGGTGGTGTGAGCTATTATATCGGGGACATCAATCCGAATTATTCGTTGAAAACACCCGGGCCTTCATTGGGCTTTATTTCCAGGTATAATTTCAATACCAGGACTTCGCTACGATTTGATATGGCTGTGGGCCGGCTCATCGGGAAGGACAAATATTCAGAGAATCCATTTCAAAAAGCGCGTAACTTAAGTTTCAGAACTGATTTCGCAGATGCATCGATGGATCTGGAATTTAATTTCTTCAATTACATACATGGAAGCCGAAATCAAAATTTCACGCCTTACATTTTTGGTGGGCTTGCCTTAACGTATTTCAATCCAAGAGCTGAATTAGATGGCACGTGGTATGGACTACGTCAAATGGGAACAGAGGGACAGGCTATCGGCGATGAATATGGACACATCACACCATCATTATCTTTTGGCTTAGGTTTTAAAATGGACTTCAATTACGAATGGAGTTTTAATATTGAACTTAGTGCGAGAGAGACGTCTACAGATTATCTTGATGATGTCAGCACTGTTTATCCGGATATGATTTCATTAGCCGCGAGAAGAGGAGCTATAGCTGCATTGCTTTCGGATCGATCAGCAGAGCTGGGCATTGAACCTATAGGTGCACCCGGAAGACAACGTGGAGTAGCCGGGGATAAGGATGCTTATTATTCTATGAGGATAGGGATAGTTTATTATATAGGGTTTTTGCAATGTCCGGATATCAGTAAGCCGAGACGATAAAAGGCAGAAGAGGCTGAAAAGACAGAAGAGGCTGAAAAGGCGGAATGGGCAGAAGAGGAACGCAAATTTTTTTTACACTCTCACAAGTAGGTTTAATTCTTTACTTTTCATTTACCAAATGAATACCCGATCGATAGCTGTATCAATTAGCAGTATCGATTTACCAACAGGTTCGTTTAAAATATTTCAAACAAGCTAGCTTTCTTCCTTTCCTATCTTTGACACTTATGGTGAAGAATTACTCTATTTCTTTGGGTCCGTTTTCAAGAGGGTTTCATATAATTACTGAAGAAGTTAAAGAGGCAGTAGCACAGTGGCCGGCAAATGGGTTGATGCATGTTTTTCTGAAGCATACATCTGCAGGATTATGTATAAATGAGAATGCTGATTATACGGTGAGAGATGATTTCAAACTTTTTTTTGAAAGACTTGCACCCGAGGACTTACCGGGTATCCTGCATGATATGGAAGGGCCGGATGATATGCCTGCACATATCAAAAGCACATTGACTGGTATATCTGTTACTATTCCGATCGTGGATCATCGATTGGATCTGGGCACATGGCAGGGAATCTACTTATGTGAATTCAGAAATCAGGCGAGAAAAAGAGAGATCACCATCAGTGTACTAGATTAGGGTTATGAATCTGTACTCATCCCTTGTATTATTTGGTGAAGGATTTCTGACAGGTTTGACGCTGACTGTCATGGTAGGGCCGGTCACAATGATTATCCTGAAATATGGTATTCAGGTGAATAGGGTCGCGGGTGTATGGGCTGCGGCGGGTACATGGGTGAGTGATTTCTTTTTTATTGGTATCACATTTTGGCTGACTGCATCTCTTACAGAATGGTCAGAAAAACCTTCAGTTCGATTTTGGATGTATATAATCAGTGGAATAGGATTGACAGTGATGGGCTTACTGATGTTGAGAATTAAGAGCGAAAAAGTCCTGACCGGAAATGAGCCAAAACAAACAGGATATACCAGGGCTTTTTTCGGAGGTTTTGTAGTGAATACACTCAGTCCAGTGACTTTATTTTTTTGGTTAGGGGTAGCGATTTTTCTTCACATGGAAACCGGAAACCCTGCATGGTATTATACAGGTGTGATGCTTTCACTTTCGATTGGAGATTTTACAAAGGCATGGCTTGCACCAAGACTGATATCAGGACTAAAGGGGAAATATGTTTACTGGGTTCAGATTGTAGTGGCTGTATTGATTGTCATGGCGGGGATGTATATGGTAGGGTATGGGTATTTCAGCTAGGGTGTATTCTGCCATATGGATGACCAAACGTAAATTCAAAATATACGTAACAATATTTTATCCGATCATGAATTATGTATTCATAATCATTAATAAATGCAAAAAATAACAAATTGAAATCCCAAAAAATCCGAAATCTTCTTTTTGACCTGGGTAATGTGATCATTGATCTGGATCTTGAAAAGACAACAACAGAGTTAAAAAAATGCTTTAGCTCTGATGCAGATAAAAATATAATAGACCGAATATTTATTGAATACGAATGTGGCAGAGTATCAACTGATATATTTATTAATACACTTCTCAGTCAAAGTAACAGATCTGTACAGGCTCTTGATATCATTGAAGCATGGAATGCAATGCTGCTCGGCATACCCGTATATCGTCTTGAAATGCTAAAAATCCTTAAGGATAATTTTAATGTGTACTTGCTTAGCAACACAAATGAACTCCATCTTGAGTGGGTGCATCGCTACCTGAGCAGGGCACACCATATTGATGATTTCGAGAATCGTTTTTTTGAACATGCATATTATTCTCATTTAATAGGTGATCGAAAACCTTCGCCTTCCATATATAAGCACATCATTGATGATGCATGTATTACACCAGATCTGACATTGTATATGGATGATGTGAAAGAAAATATTGATGTTGCTGAGAAGCTTGGATTTAAAACTTACCTGGTCAACAGTGATGTGGATATCGCGGAATATCTCAAGAGGGAAGGATATTATTAAAGGCGGATGCTTCGACCTGCATGGCCTCAACCTTGTGCTGCAGCTCAGCAACCGAGGCGGAAGAAGTAGAAGAGGTAGAAGAGCAGAAAAGCAGAAAAGGTAGAAAGGGGGAAGGGCAGAAGAGGCGGAAGAGGCAGAAGAGGCAGAAGAGGCGGAAGAGGCAGAATGGGCAGAAAAGTCAGAAAGAAATGCTCATCAAGAATTATTTTTTTGATTTGGTCAGATAGTTTAAAAGATCGGGATATTCGGTCGAATAACCTGGTATCTCATCGCGACTGATGCGAAGGCCATCAACATAGGGTACAATGAAAGCATCGGTGAAACCAGCGGCGAGCATCGCATTTAATTTTTGTTCTGCTTCTTTGTATGTCGGCAACATTCCGGACATGTACATGTAGTTTCCCTGTGTATTGTCTACCTCAATGAACATTTCGGGAGTGGATTCAAGTATTGGATTTTGAAGAATCTGATTGATAGATGCTATCTGAACGCTGTAGTACATTTCATGACGTACCGACGAAAATTTAGCACCGGCCGGGTCACGAAGATTGTCCGAAACAGAAATGTTTTCGAGATGGGTGAGGACAGGTTCATTTTCAAAATGATGAAGCCCTATCTCAATACGATGATTTAGTTTCATATATACAGGGCTATTCGGATTGTCCGCCTTATTGAGTACAAGTGGAAATGAAGAGCCATATCCTTTAAGAATTAATCTATCGCGCCGGATACCTTTATGTACTAAATAATTGGCGGCCTCCTCTGCTTTTTTTATTGAGAAATACAAATTGAACGTGGGCTGGCCAATGGGGATTTCAAATCCGCTTAATTCAGCATCGATGTGCGGATAGATCAGCAAGAGATTCGCCAGGATATCAAGTTTTTTAATATTCTGAGGGGCAAGGATATCAACATTGCCATCAATAAAAAGATGGGAAAGAAAATATTCTTTTACTTCAACCGGACGTTCCTGTTGTTCAGGAATGGCGGCGTCGGTTCCTTTCAAAAGAAGAAGTTGATAAAAAGTGGGAACAAGAGATATCTCCTGGTTTGACGTGACAGGCTGTTTAAAAAATATCCTGTATAGATCTTTATCACCATAACCGCTTTTTCTATTGGACGTCATATACCCTGTCATTCCATCAGGGGACAGTACTAACTCAGCATCGTCCAGAGATGAATTGAAAGGGATACCCATGTTTTCAGGCAACGACCAATTCAGTTTATCCGGATTAAATACGGATCTGAAAATGTCAATGCCTCCGACACTTTCCAGGTTGTCAGAAGAGAAAAATAATGTCTGTCCGTTTTTTGTCAGGAATGGGAATCGTTCATTATAAAATGAATTGATCGTCGGGCCGAGATTAGCAGCTTTTGACCAGACACCTTTATGTAATATGGAAATGTATAAATCATAGCCTCCATATCCGCCTGCCATGTCAGATGAAAAAAGGCAGATACTGTCATTAAAAAAAGTCAGATCTGTTCCGCCGCCATCAGCCCTATACGGGCCATTGAATATTCCCTGGTATACGACTCCATCCTGGCCTGAAAATGTATCTGTTAGTATCTTAAATTCATTACGCACTGGAGAGAGAAAATACAGAATCTGTCCATCTGAACTAAATCCACAGACCTGATCATATGAAACTGAATTAATAGATGAGGGTAACGACTCCGGTGTTTCCCATTTACCATTCACAAGAGATGCACTATAAATGTCAACATTGTAATTTGTTGATGGTAACGAAGTATTATTCGTTCTGTTGGAGTTGAAATAAATTTTATCAATTTTAGTCGGACTGTTTTTCACACCGAATTCGGCATACTGTGTATTGATACTTGTTCCGGCATTTTCGATATAGGCTTCTTCGTCAGCAAATTTTAATCTTGCCCCATTGGCACATCGTGTTAGTTCATCTTTCGCCCATGCAACAAATGCATCATCGGGTTTTGAGTTTTCAATAAATGATTTATAAAAAGGGACGGATTCATGGAACATATTTTTTGCCTGATATGCCTTGGCCAGGTAGAGGAAAACATTGGCTTTTGTTTTTCCCTGATCTAAAATGGTTTGAAAAGTTTTGATCGCACTATCTACATCATTGATTTCATACATGCAGATGCCGATGCGAAGAAGTATTTTTTTATTGGTGGAGTGGTCCATTCCGCCAAGCCGATATAATTTGAGGGCAGATCTGTAGTCACCTGCATCAAACATTTGATCTGCTCTTTCCTGATAATTGGAGCTTGAACTCTGTGCGCATACATCAGTCACTCGCATAAGAGAAATTAATACGAATGCGAGCCTGAAGGCTTTAGTTGTGGAGACTGCTTTTATCACCTGGGGTTTTTGACGGATTAAATCTCTCGTTGTGGATCAAAAGCTTCCAGGTAGTCGGCTACTTTTCTTAAAAAGGATCCTCCTAAAAATCCATCCACAACACGATGATCATAAGATAGCGAAAGAAACATGTAATGCCTGATCGCAATGAGGTCTCCATAAGGTGTCTCTACTACACCTGGTTTTTTACGGATAGCACCGGTGGCCATGATAGCGACCTGTGGTTGATAGATGATCGGTGTGCCCATGACATTTCCGAATGTACCTACGTTGGTGATGGTAAATGTTCCGCCCTGAATTTCATCAGGTTTCAGATTATTTTCTCTTGCACGTTTTGCAAAATCATTTACAGCTTTGGTCAGGCCCATGAGATTGAATCCATCCGCATTTTTAATGACGGGTACGATCAGGTTACCATTTGGCAATGCAGCAGCCATACCGATGTTGATGTATTTTTTGAGAATGATATTATCCCCATCGACCGATACATTGATCATCGGGAAGTCGCGGATGGCTTTTACAACGGCTTCGATAAAGATGGGTGTGTAGGTGATCTTTTCTCCATACTTATGGAGATAATTGTTTTTTATTTTTTCACGCCACATCACCATATCCGTGACATCGACCTCCACAAATGAAGTGACATGTGGTGAAGTATGTTTTGATCGAACCATATGCTCGGCAATAAGCTTGCGCATGCGATCCATTTCGATGATTTCTGTTGCGCCATCTGCACTTACACTTGAAGATTTAGCTACAGATGTTATTTCTTCCCGGATAGGTTGCGCCGTTTCTTTTTTAGCTAATGGTTGTGTTCTGTCCTGTAGATAAGAAAGAATATCGCTTTTTGTAACTCTTCCTTCATGACCGGTGCCTTCGATCTGATCAAGTTCTGTCTGGGCGATGTCTTCAGAGGCCGCGATGTTTCTGACCAGAGGCGAATAGAATCGACCACTCGAATTGGAAATTAATTCTCTTGAATGAGATGTGGCAACAGGAACATAAGGTACTACAGGTTGTAAGGTAGGTTGGGTGACAGGGATTCGTTTTTCTTCTGTCTTCACCGTTGGTGGAGGTGCTTGTTCTTTTTTGTCCTGAGGCGTTGAAGTGCCATTTCCCTGAGAAGTGCCGGCTTTAGCTTCGGTGGTGATGACGGCGATGGTCTGTCCAACCGGGACGACTGCATTTTCCTGGAAAATGATTTTTTCAAGTCTGCCGGCTACAGGGGAAGGAATCTCACTATCCACCTTATCGGTGGCGATTTCGAGGATGGTTTCGTCGAGAGCGACCATGTCTCCTGGTTTTTTGAGCCATCGGAGGATGGTTGCTTCCATGATGCTTTCGCCCATTTTGGGCATTATGAGGTTAAAATCTGCCATGAGGCAAAGATAGTGAATGACCCTAGACCATAGACCATGTGTCAAGAACCACAGATAACCTTGTATTATGGGAATGATAAATGAAGAATGAAGTAGGGAATCGGGAATCTAGAATTTAGAATTTTGAAGTGGAATAATAAATTTGGAATAAAAGAATATTAATAAGGTAGACAATTGATTTTGGTATAAATCCAATTGTTAAAGCCTGCAAAATGAGAGGTAGCCCAAGCGAAATGTCAACTTTTTACTCCTTTAACCAAGCACCCACGCCAATAATTCTTTCGGATTTTAGAATCCTGTAAAAATACTGACCGGCAGGAAGTTGAGGAATCTGAATTGAATTTGTCAGGTCTTGTTTAGTGAAAAGAATTTTTCCTGATTCATCTATTAATTCTACATGAAGAGTTGAAGGATCGAAGCCATTGAGATCGAATGTCAGATCGTTCATTCCTGGGTTAGGGTAGGCGGAGATTGAAGTGATTGTTTCTGACGGACCATGAGTGGCTGTGGTAGACAACTCACAATCGTTTCCGATTTTGAGAGCAAATATATTTTTATCACCTACACCATGAACGACGTCGTAATATTTTTTCCAACCGTATACGATGGCTCCATTATCTTCAAATGCAGTGATGCCATTGATTTTGTAACGTCCATCAAATCCAATGAAGTGGGTGCAAACAACTTTCAGATCACTGTCTAATCTTGTAATAGAAAAATAAGCTTCAGTTTCAATATCCAGTGAACCGAAATTGCAGGTAGCCCAGACACTGTTGTAACTGGCGATTCCAACACCACCATAAACAGGTAATTTTGCGTCTCTTCTATAGCCTGTTACCGAATTAATCACAGCTAATTTTTTAGTATAAAGATTGCTGTCAATAAGTCTTATGGACTCTTTTTCAAAGTGATCATCATTTTCACTCACCACCTGTTCCAGGATGTAATGATTGACCAGAGGCTGATGTGATGTGTAATGGTCTGGTGAATATCCACTGGCGCCATTGTTGTATTGATATCGGTGATTAAAATTGCGGTCATAATACTCGCATAAGTATGCACTTCTTAAAATGTAACCTTTTCCGCTGAAATCGATAGAAAGATGCAGGTCTGTGTAACCTAAATCAAGAACTGGGACTAAATTATTATTGTCATCCATTGACATGATATTTATTTGTTGGCCTATTTCATTCAGGTCAATTTCCTGTGTGGAATAATCTAGTTCAAAAAATGTTTTCCCATCCAGACCCGGGACAATTCTTACAGAATGAATATACTTGTTATCACAAAAGGGATATTGAGACAAATGAGTGAGTGTACCTAAACTGATGTTATATTCTGAAATTGAAAGGATGGATGTGCAGGAATCAGTTTTGATACTTCCGACTAGACGTATTTTGTTATGATAAATAGAAAGGATCCGGAAATACTGATATCCATATTCCCCCACCTGTACCTGGTTCAATAGCTGTCCTGCATCATTGTATGTAAGAAGAGTGCTCGAGGATCTATACGGTGAGTCGGTTTCCGTATTTACACTTAGCACATAATATCTGCTATTGGCATATTGGATATCCGAAATATATTCATCGTCGGGATCTTGAATATTGTCAATGGTGAAAGAAGTTTGCGCTGAAGCGAAAACCGATAGGCCATATAGGATAAGTAATGTGGATAAGATTTTCATGAGAGAAAATATTATGATGTGGAATTAATGACTGACATTATGGCTGGGTTAAAAATTTTTTGGAAATAATCCATCGCGATTTGTGGTTGCCGGCGATTGATAAAAATTACGGAGAGAAATATAGTAAAAAATTGTGGAATAATGATTTAAAAAGAAAACTTGAAGCAATATAAAGAGAAATAGATTTTCATTCGCAGCTACAAGCTGCTTGAGGATGATTTACGTTTAGAATTTGACTCGATATATTGATTTTAAGGACATCCTTAAAATAGCGGGGGGAATAACTGACAGACATTTTCTTAGGGAGTAAATATTTTCTGAAGTATCCCATCGCGATTCGTGGTTTGCAGACGAATGATAAAAATTAAGTAGAGAAATATAGTAAAAAATTGTGGAATAATGATTTAAAAAGAAAACTTGAAGCA
>JBDUAU010000310.1:0-4064 GCA_040004485.1 Saprospiraceae bacterium | reverse complement strand
TACTGAAAGTAACGGACACGCAATATGTATTCACCTCAAAAGGCAATGGCATTTATATCTATGATCTTTCAACAGGTCGATTGACAAGTCATGTCCACAATGCTGCGGACCCCACCACGCTGGTCAATGATTATCCTAACACCATCGCCGCAGATAGTAACGGGTGGGTCTTCGTAGGCGCTCGTCCGAATGGAGCAAGCTATTTCAATACCAATGCCGTCATCGGTCAGCAATTGATCTTCCAGGACAAAAAAGGAAATAACTATGACGGCCTCATCACACATATCAACTCACTGGACAACGATACCTACTACATCGGCACGGTAGGTTATTTACTTGAATGGAAAAGAAGTACAAATGCAACTAATTTTCTGGAGTTTCATGACGAAAATAATCCCCGCGATGAAGTGCTGATCACCTCATTCGACCACGATAAAAATCTTTGGGTGGCAACAAGGTATTCGGGGATATATGTAATGGATCAGAATAAAAAAATCATCCATCACTTTACCCAGGGAACAGAACCTGATCCCTCACCGCTGAATGTACCTATAGCCTATATGACGGAAGGCCCTGACCATATGATGTGGCTCAGCAGCAGAAATGGCATTTGCAAAATCAATACATCTACTTATAAAATTGATTACCTCGATGACACGACTCTTTCAAAAATCAGGAAGAGTAGTTGCAACCGGATTTATTTTTCAGATAAGGATAATTTATGGTTGTGCACGACAGGACGAGGTTTGTGGCATTATGTTTTTTCAACGGACAGTTTATCTTCAATCAATACGGAAAATGGTCTTCTGCACAACAATGTATTCTGTGTCAATCATGACAATGAGCATAATCTGTACGTTGGTTCAAACCTGGGCCTGAATATATTCATGACGAATGGAAAATCAAAATCGTACACCGTAAAAAATGGTTTACTCAACAATCGGGTTGAAGCGTTAATGCTTGACAAAGATGACCGCATGTGGATGGGCAATGATGTCGCACTGGCCTGCTTCATTATGAAAGACACCACGCTCAAAATTTTTGACGAACGCTATGGCCTGAGCATCCAGGGATTTCGTACAAATGCATATCATCAGAATAGTGACGATGAACTCATCTGGGGCACGGAACGGGGGCTCCAGTATTTTTATCCGGATGCACTGTATGGACAGGAAATAAATCTGAAGACAACTATTCACCGCGTCGAAACACGTGATGTGCTCACAGATTTGACACGATCCGAAGAATTGTTTCTTTCTCCGGGAAATAATTACATCACATTCTATTTCTCATCTATTGACTTCAGCACTCATCTTCGTACTTTTTATGAATACAAACTTGAAGGACTGGATGAAAAATGGATTCCCGTAGTCGATCAGAATTCTGTCCGGTATAGTTCATTGAAAGCAGGCAATTATATTTTCAAAGTAAGAGCATCGAATGATAAAAAAGTCTGGATCAATGCAGAAAATCAGGTAACTGTCCATATCGCTGCAGAATTCTGGAATAAATGGTGGTTCAAATCCTTTGCACTCGGTGCACTCCTTTTCTTCATCTATAAATTCATTGAGGGACTAAACAAAAAACAAAAGATCCGTACTGAAGAACTTGAGACTGAAGCCGTCATCAATTATTTCGCTTCGAGAATAAACAGACACAAGACAACTGATGAATTGCTCTGGGATGTAGTGAAAAATTGTATCAGCAAATTACAGTTCGAAGATTGTGTCATCTATCTCCTTGATCAGGAACGCAATGTGCTGGTTCAGAAAGCGGCTTATGGCCCAAAGAGCGGAACAGATTTTACCATTCATCAACCCATAGATATTCCTATGGGACAAGGGATAGTAGGAAATGTGGCGATCAGTGGCGAACCCGCATTGATCAATGACACGTCAAAGGATGCCCGGTACATCGTAGATGATCAACAACGACTTTCTGAACTATCAGTACCTATCTCTTCAGATGGTAAAGTCATCGGTGTGATCGATAGTGAAAACAGGAAGAAGAATTTCTTTACACAACGTCATCTCAGCATCTTGTCAACAATCGCTGTACTGTGTGTTAACCAGATGCAGCGCAACAATGCAGAAGAGGAAAAACAAAAAGCAAAGATGGAAGTGCTCCAGAATAAACAAAAGGCTACAGAATCCCGATTGCAGAGTCTGCGATTGCAGATGAATCCACACTTCCTTTTCAATGCACTCAATTCCATTCAGCAAATGATCCTGGCGAATGAAGAAATGGTGGCCACAAAGTATTTGTCTCGATTTTCAAAATTGCTGCGTTCCATTCTCATTCACAGTGATAAAGAAACGATCTCTCTTAAAGAAGAACTTGACATCTTAAAACTTTATGTCGAACTGGAATCTGTACGGTTCAAAGAAGCCTTCACCTATGAAATTGATTGTGATGAGGACATCGATACGGATGAAGTTAAAATTCCAACATTACTAATCCAGCCCTTTGTTGAAAATGCCATCTGGCATGGATTAATGCATAAAGAAGGCATGCGCAAGTTGAAAATATCATTCACTGATGAAGGTGAGTATGTCCAATGTATCATCGAAGACAATGGCATAGGCCGCCAGAAAGCACGTGAATTGAAAATCACTTCAGGACAGGATAAAAAACATACGAGTAAAGGAATCGAAGTATCGCTTGAACGATTGAATGCAATTCAAAAGCATGGCGGAATGTCAGGCTCGATGGAGATCATCGATCTGAAAGATAAAGATGGTCTGGGTATCGGGACCAGAGTTGAAATAAATCTTCCTATTCAAAATTAATCACCATGTTAAAAGTACTACTGATCGACGACGAGCAACGGGCCACAGATGCCTTGCGGCTGATGATCATCAAGACCATCCCTGAAATCACAGATGTGATGGTATGCAATGATGCACGACAGGCTGCCGAAAAAATACACCAATTCCAGCCGGGCCTTGTCTTCCTGGATATCCAGATGCCGCATCTCAATGGATTTGAACTTCTTGAAAAAATCCCGAATAAAAATTTCAAGATTATTTTCACGACGGCGTATAATGAGTATGCCATACAGGCCATACGTTACAGTGCATTTGATTATCTGCTCAAGCCTGTGGACATGGAAGAATTACAGGCAGCAGTGCATCGATTCATTGAAGGCCACGAAGATTATCGACAACAATATGATTTGCTGAAGAATATCATGCACAATATGTCTGCGCCTTCAGCAGAAGATTTCAGGCTTGCACTTCCAACTAAAGAAGGAGTACATTTTCTCCTGCCTCATGAGATCATCCGTTGCGAAGCTCTTGGTAACTACACTAAATTCTATGTCATTTCAGGAAAGAGCTATTTGATTTCCAGAACCCTTGGCGAGTATGATACACTCCTTACACCACAAAATTTTATCCGCACCCATAAAAGTCATCTTGTCAACAAGAAATTTATTTCATTTATTGATCATGACGGATTTGCTGTATTGAAAGATAATACAAAAGTGGAAGTCAGTCGACGGAGGAAGGAAGAGGTGATGGAAGCGCTGAAATGATTTCAATTACGCAAGGCTGTGCCTTGCGTAACGTAATTCATGATCGATTTCGAAAACCTTCAGGCGTCGTTCCACAATATTTTTTGAAGTATCGCCCGAAGTAGGAATTGTCGACAAAGCCAAGTTTGAAAGAAATCTCGCTCACGGAGAGTTTTGTATGCGCCAATAATCTTTTGGCTTCTAATAAAATCCGTTGCCGGATCAATTGGCCTGCGGTCATCCCTGATTTTCGCTTGCAATATGCATTGAGGTGATTCGGTGTGACGTGCAGCAATGGGGCATATTCGCGCGGTGTTTTTAATTCTACAAAATTCTTTTCAATGAGTTCATGAAATGTGAACAGCATATCCTGACCTTGTGATGGAACAACCCGATAATGTTTTCTCATCATCCTGGAGGCCCTGACTAAAAAAGTGCTGATGGAGTAAAAAATCGCATCTTTTGAAAATTCATCCGGGTCGTTTAATTCTTTTTCCATCTCTACAAATTCTTCCACCCAATTTTTAATTTCTGCTACGGGCAGATCCAG
>JBDUAU010000009.1:0-4065 GCA_040004485.1 Saprospiraceae bacterium | reverse complement strand
CATGGTTTCACGAAGGGCAATCAATACTTTGGTGGTGGCTTACACCAAGATTGATGGTCCGGCCTTCAGAAGTTCATATTTCACATTCGGTACGAAATGCAATCAATCAGAAAAAATTTGTTGTCACCGTAGATCAAAATTTTGAAAGTGTAATTCGTCGATGTTCCGGTGTACATCGAAGAGGGCAGGGTGGAAGTACATGGATATTACCAGAGATGATCGAAGCCTATATCGCCTTATTTAAATTAGGATATGCGCACAGCATAGAAGTCACCCAGGATGGTGAGCTGGTTGGCGGATTATATGGAATCGCACTTGGAAAAATTTTCTTCGGCGAAAGCATGTTTTCCGAAAAGTCCAACGCCTCAAAAGTAGGTTTTGTATTTCTAGCTAATTATCTTGCTTCTAAAGGTTTCAAATGGATCGATTGTCAACAGGACACACCACACATGCGTACGCTTGGTGCAGATCTGGTCGATGAAAGTGAATTTCTAAGTACACTGAAAGAAAATCAGTTTTATATTTTATCGAACAGCGACAAGATATTTTGATTCCGAAATTTAAGTAAGTCCCCTTCAGGGGATTTAGGGGCAAAACGGTCAGCAGGACACTCCCCATATGCGCACCCTTGGCGCGGATCTGATCGATGAGCATGAATTTCTTAAGACACTGAAGGAAAATCAGATTTATATTTCGATGCACAGTTATCAGGTGTTCTGATTCCGGAATGCAAGTTTTAGTTGAGAATAAGTCCCCTGGTTGCTGAGCTGAAGCAAGAGGATGGGTGAAGTGTGTCGAAGCAAAGGGGATTTAGGGGCAAAAAGCACGAGGAAGTGTGAAGCAGGACGAAAAATCGGGATCTAAGACTTCTTAAAATGAGTAATAATCAGCCCCGCCAACTCCTTGCCTACATTTTCCTGAGCTTCTGCAGTCGATCCGCCAATATGAGGAGAAAGAGAAATTTTTGGATGTGTCAATATTTCCATTCGGGGAGTAGGTTCGCCAACGAATACATCTATCCCTGCACCGCCAATTTGGCCTGAAGCCAATCCTTCAAGTATTGCATCTTCATCAAATACTCCTCCTCTGGCAGTATTGACTAGTAAAACACCTTTTTTTAGTTTAGATAGTTCATCATGTCCGATTACTGGTTTATCCGCCTTCGGGATATGAATCGTGATGACCTCACATACGGATAAAAGTGTATTAATTTCAACAGTCCGGATAAGGACATTTATTTTTTCTAGTGCGCCATTCACTTTTATATCTATCGTGGCTTCTTTCACAAACGGATCGCTTGCTACGACTGACATGCCCAGGCCAAGAGCTATACGTGCCACTTCCTGGCCAATCCGGCCAAAACCAATTATTCCAATTGTTTTCCCTAATAATTCAAACCCCTCACTGCATTGTTTTTTCAGTTTTCCGAAATCTGTCTGACCAGTCACCGGCATCGCCCGGTTAGAAACATGTAGTTGGCGCATTAATGTAAAAACATGCCCAAAAACCAATTCTGCCACTGATCTCGAAGATGCTGCTGGTGTGTTATAGACACCTAGACCTTTTCCCTTCGCATACGCCACGTCAATATTGTCCATCCCTACACCTCCTCTACCTATGACTTTCAAGTTTGGACATGCGTCAATCAATTCCTTCCTCACTTGCGTTGCACTTCGCACAGTGATGGCATCAAATGACTTCAGTTGGTCAGGTAATTCTTCTGCTTTGATATGTGTCGTCACCACCTCAAATCCGGCAGCTTCAAGCATAGCTTTGCCTGAATCATCGATTCCATCATTTGCTAATATTCTGATTTGCCCCATTGGAAGTAATTATTTTTAATTGGAAAGTAATTGGGCAGTAAAGAAAAAGAATTTCCTCAACAACCGATTATACAGGCGACTTGTAAGCATTGACGAGGCTTGCCCTCGTCTTAGCTATACCCTAACCTTGTCCTCGTCTTAGTTATAACTTAATCTTGCCCTCACCTAACTCAAGAGTGAATAGACATTGTGTAGCATAAATCGAACATATCCTGTCTTCTGGTCAAAATCGAAAATCGAATGCTTCGACTTGCTCTCCACATCCTTATGCTACAGCTCAGCAACCATCGAAAATCATTATTTCGCCTTCAACGTTGAAATCTCATTCTCCTTATCCCGGAGCTGTCTTTTCAACGCATCATTTTCATCTTGCATTTTCTTCAATGCCACTTTACAATCATCAGTGCTATATGTATCAGATTTCATTTCATTTCCTGATGAAGTCGAATCAGACTTTCCGACAATCTTATGGTAGAAATCCTTAATCATCTGCCACCCATTCTCACCTCTGAAAAAGGTGGCACCGAAATAAACGGCAGGAACAAATATCAAAAAGAAAATAAAAAACCGGAAGCATCCGGTAGTCTTATATTTTGGAGTCATCACGATCTGGTTTTGTTACGAACAGTAAAATACAACCTCCACGGAGATCAATATATGTTTTTAGATTTTAAGAGACTTTTAATCGATCAGAATCGGACTTTCTTTTATTGAAACTGTGCACTTATCACCAGATCACCTGATCATGCTTCGACCCTCACTCGCTCATCCATGTGCGTCAACTCAGCAACCGCCCAATCACTAATCCACATCCTCTTTTTTGAACCACTTAGAAACTTAAGAACACATAAGAAAGTCACTTAGAAAATTTGAATTACATCTCCCTAGCTCAGGAACCGCTAAATCACTTGATCACCAGATCACTCGATCACGAGATCCTCGACCAATCCTGCTTATACCGCTGTTCCGACATCAGATACCTGGCTAATGGCAAATGTTCCTGTGATTTCAATTCAGGATCATTCGTGATGATCTCTTCAGCGATGGTTCTTGCAGTCCTCAGAATCGCCTGATCTTCTACAAGATTTGCAGCTTTAAATTCATAAGCACCACTCTGTCTTGTACCTGCTATATCTCCCGGACCTCGTAATTTGAGATCAGCCTCAGCAATAAAAAATCCATCATTACTCTTGCAGATGACATCCAGTCTCTCCTTCGCCGCTTTAGATAGTTTGTAACTCGTCATCAGTATACAATATGATTGTTCTGCTCCTCTTCCCACACGTCCTCTCAATTGATGCAATTGCGCAAGGCCAAACCGTTCCGCATTTTCAATGATCATCACCGAGGCATTTGGTACATCAACACCCACTTCAATGACAGTTGTTGATACCATGATTTGTGTTTTCTTCTGAATGAATCTTTGCATCTCCTCTTCCTTTACATCCGCTTTCATCCGGCCATGCACTACAGATATTTGATAATCTGGTCGTGGAAATATTCCGAGTAATCTTTCATAGCCGTCCATCAGGTTTTCAAGATCAAGTTTTTCCGATTCCTCGATTAGAGGATAGATAATATACACTTGCCTTCCTTTTGCAATTTCTGCTCGCACAAATTCCATCACTTTTGATCGATGCGCTTCTGTTCGTTGTGTTGTGACAATTGGTTTCCGTCCCGGAGGCAGTTCATCAAGGATTGAAATATCAAGATCGCCATATATTGTCAGTGCCAATGTCCGCGGTATCGGTGTAGCCGTCATCACAAGCACATGCGGTGGATGAATCGGTGACTTTGTCCACATCTGCGCTCGCTGAGCCACACCAAAACGATGTTGCTCATCTGTAATCGCAAGCCCAAGATTTTTAAATTCAACACCCTCTTCAATCACGGCGTGCGTACCTAATAAAATGTGAATCTTACCATTTCGCAAAGATTCAAGCAATTGGACTCGGGCATTACCAGTTACGCTCCCCGATAAAAAGGCTACCTGCATATCCATGCCTTCGAGGTAAGCTGATATTGATTTATAATGTTGCATCGCTAATACCTCAGTCGGCGCCATCAACACGGACTGGTATCCATTATCTGCAGCCAGCAACATACACATCAGGGCCACTACTGTTTTTCCACTCCCTACATCTCCCTGGAGCAAGCGATTCATCTGCTTACCTGAACCCATGTCCTTCCGGATTTCACGCATCACTCGCTTCTGTGCTTCAGTAAGTGAAAAAGGAAGCTT
>JBDUAU010000057.1:0-4074 GCA_040004485.1 Saprospiraceae bacterium | reverse complement strand
ACTCGTTACTCGTTACTCGTTACTTTCGTTTTGCCCCTATCCCCTGAAAAAGGGGGACTGAAGGTCTGTTCGTAAACATTTCAAAATCCGCAATTCGCAATTCGCATTCGTTACTCGTTACTCGTCATTCGTTACTCGTCATTCGTTACTCGTCACTAGTCATTCATTACTCCACAATCAGTTTCTCTTCCCGATAATACTCCCTGTGTGCATTTGTCCATTTTATCCTTGCTGTATACATTCCCTTCGTAAGCGAATTTTTGGAGATTAGCTGACGATCAGTTCCATTTGTCTGAATAGCAAGATCCACATCTTTTCGTTGAGCATCATTCCGGAGCAATTCAATAGTGCCGTTCTCCATACTTTCAAAAGATCCCATTGGAAATGTAACGATTACTTCATTCTGGTTCTGATCTATCAGGCTACCGGTGGATATGGCCATCAGATTTTTCTGCGCATCAATCGTAGATTGGTATTTCATTTCTTTCTCATAGTAATGATCATCAATCATTTCATTCGATTGCATTGATGCATAATACACCATCCCCAGCATCCCTGCCAGGAATAAAATGATGAAGATTGTCAATGAATGTCCCCAGTTCATAATTTACGATTTACGAATGTTACTGTTCCTGCCACTGCTCCTGCCACTGCCATTCCTACTGCCTCTTCCGCCCCTTCTGCCCCTTCCGCCTCTTCCGCCCCTTCTGCCCCTTCCGCCTCTTCCGCCTCTTCCGCCTCTTCTACCTCTTCCGCCTCTTCTACCCCTTCTGCCTCTTCCGCCTCTGCTGATGCTACTACATAAAAGGTCCTAAAAACTTCGTCTTCACAGTCTGAATCTTCATGCCGTCCTGATATATACCTATAGATATCTTATTACTTCGACTATGAACCTCTGTCTTTGGTAATTCGAGGAAGAATGTAAATTCATTGATCGCTTCTTTTTTAAGTAAAAATCCCTGAGCACCTACCGGTTTGATCTCTCCATTCAGACCTTCAATCCTTAATTCTACAGGGAAATCCTTATTTGTTTTATTAATGATTTTAGCATCAAACAGATTACTGATTTTATCGCCCTCCGTTTCCTGGAAAAGCTGGCCGCTGACTCTTGAAATATACGTATCCACAGTTTTTCGTGTGATGATCATGACCGTCATAGCTGACAGCAACACAAATAAAAGCACTGTATACGCTTTCATCTTTGTGTTGAATTTAAAACTAGTGCCATTCGCTATCTGATTTTCTGAAGCATACCGGATAAGTCCTTTTTGAAATCCGATCTTATCCATGACCTCATCGCAAGCATCAATACACGCCGTACAGCCTACACAATCCATTTGGACACCATCGCGGATATCAATACCTGTCGGACAAACGACAACACATTTCTTACAATCGATGCAGTCTCCATTCGTCCTTTGTTCATTGCGTTTGTATTTCCCTCTTTCTTCACCTCTTTTATAATCATAGGAGATCTGCATAGTGTCCTTGTCAAACATCACGCCCTGCAGACGGCCATATGGACAAATCGTCGTGCACACAATCTCCCTGACAAATGCAAAGACTCCATAGAACAACATCGTGAATACAATCAGTCCCACAAGCAGTGCCACATTCTGGCTTAAAGGTTCTCCAATTATTTTTACGACTTCATCTACACCGATGATATAGGCCAGGAAAGTATGCGCGATAAGGAAGGATACAACTAGAAAAAGCGTATGCTTAAGTACTTTTTTCCAGATCTTTTCCATCGTCCATGGCCCGTCATGCAATGCCTTTTGCCTGGATGCGGACCCTTCTATCCACCATTCAATCTTTCTGAAAACAAATTCAAGAAAAACCGTCTGCGGACATGCCCACCCACAAAACAATCGTCCATAGATGACAGTGAAGAGCACGATGAAAACGATAAATGAAATCATGCCTACAGCGAAAATGAAAAAATCCTGCGGCCAGAATATTTTTCCGAACAAAATGAACTTGCTGTCGATCACATTGATCATGAAAAATGGATTTCCATTGATCTTGATAATCGGCATCGCGAAGAAAACAATCAGGTAGATATAAGATACGATATTCCTGTACCTGTAAAACTTACCTGAGGGTTTGAATGCATAGATCCAGTTTCGTTTACCGGATGCACTGACGCTGCTGACCCGGTCACGAAATGTCTCTGCATGTAATAATTCTTCTTCAGTCATTTTATTTTTTGGTCAGGGTATCGGCCTTCATTGTTTTTGCGGATGTAGTATCTGCAGATGTAGTTTCAGCCACATACAAAGCACCTTGTTTTTCCTTAGGATCTGGAGGATTTGTACCATGAAGTGTGAGAATATAATTTGCTGCCTGGGCCATTTGTGCTGGGGAAAGTTGTTCCTTCCAGGAGATCATACCTTTTTCAGGGTAACCGTATTTTATGGTTTTAAATATATCTTTTAGCGAACCCCCGTGAAGCCAATAGTTATCTGTCAGATTTGGGCCTACCTGCCCACCGCCATCAGGTCTGTGACACGCTGCACAAATAGTCTGAAAGGTCTTTTTTCCCTCATCCAGATCTGCTCCTGTCATTATTTTGACATTAGATTCATCAATTGCATTTGCTGCGGTTTTCAGATATTCATCATGCTGGATCTCAGCGACAGCCATAGAACTTTTATATTCCTCTATTTGTGACGGGCCTGACTTAGCGATCTGATAACGGTAAAAATATCCGATCCCAAAAATGATCGTGATGATAAATGCAGTAGTAAACCAAGGTGGAATAATATTGTCCAGTTCACGAATACCATCATAACTGTGCCCGGTGTCAATCTTATACTCTTCTTCGATGGGCTTAAAGTTCATGGCAGTCCATCTCTTTTTCATCCAGGTGAAGATATCGTGACGGTCTTCCGTACTTTCCTGAACTACAGTTTTTTTCTGAATCAAATCTTGAGTACGTAGTGCAAAGATGACAATGAGAAGCAGTTCAAGGCCGATCACACAAAGTAACATTAGGGTCATTGTGTTGGTCAACAATCCCCATGACGCAGAATGAGCAATTGCCTGGACTGCAGCAGTGGGTTGCATGGCAGTGGTTGGTTGAACTGCCGTAGTTGTTTGCACTACTGTGCTTGTCTGAGCCAAAAGTGATGTATTGATCAGTACAAAACAGAGCGGGATCAGTACCTTAAGCGATCCGGAATTAATATTGTCCAGGTAGTGACGCTTTGCTGCTGCAATGAATGTTTTAGCCAAGATGCGAAGTGGTATCAGGAGCATGACGGCTATAATGACAAGCAGCATATTAGCATCGATGACAATCCCCTTACTCACTTTTGCTGGCACATCAGCTTGTCCATAAGCGATGCTACTGATCAGAATGATGATTATACTTAGTATTGATTTCATATGTTTTGATATACTTTTCATGAGTTTAGATTAGTCATTCAAAGGAAGGTTTTCCATATGCTCGATTTCACTTTTATCGATGCGGTAGCTCCATATCAATACACCCGTAAAAAAGAGTACGAATAGTCCAAGGGATACGAGAGGATATATACTGACACCGGTGATGTGTTCGAGATAATTTGAAAATTTCATAGGGATTTTATTTAGTCGTAGTAGGTGATGTTACTTTAATGTCCGTACCTAACCGTTGCAGGTAAGCGATCAACGCAATGATTTCTCTGGAGCTTGGAATGTTGATTTTATCATTTTTAAGATTTGAAGCTATACTATCCGCTTGCATTTTCAAATCATCATTCGCTATACCTTCATATCCATTCGGATAAGGAACACCCATCTTACGCATGGCATGGATCTTGGAGTTAGTAGTTGAAATGTCCAGATCATTTTCGAACATGAAAGGATAAGGAGGCATGATCGATCCGGGTGACATAGAAGTCGGTTCATACATGTGGTTGAAATGCCAACTGTTCGGGTATTTCCCTCCTTCCCTCGCCAGGTCAGGCCCTGTACGCTTACTTCCCCATTGGAATGGATGATCATAGACAAATTCGCCTGCTTTGGAATATTCCCCATATCGAGTTACTTCGTAGCGGAATGGACGAATCATCTGTGAGTGACAATTGT
>JBDUAU010000050.1:0-4088 GCA_040004485.1 Saprospiraceae bacterium | reverse complement strand
GATTTCAAAAAAGAAATTGATTCATGATATGGATTCGAAGTTGTTAAACTTCGAATAGCGGGGAGATTCATTACTCGTTACGCTATATTCATTACTCTATATTCGTCACTCGTTACTCTATATTCGTCACTCGTTACTCGTTACTCGTTATTCTTTTCTGTTTCACCCGTCTGATACGGAATACGGAGCTCAATCTCAATTGAAGTACTCCGACAATAGCTTCCCTGATAATGCCCATATGCATCTTGCTCACGCCAAATTGTCTTTCGACAAACTGAATAGGGATCTCTTTTAAGATGAAACCCGCTTTATAGGCCAGGTATTTCATCCCGATCTGAAACGCATATCCTACAAACTTAACTTTGTCAAGATCAAGGGTTTCCAATACCTCACGCCGGTAGCAGACAAAACCTGCAGTAGGGTCCTGGATGTGCATTCCGGTCACAATTTTCGTATACAGTGATGCTCCTTTTGATAAAACCAACCTGTTTTTGGGCCAGTTGACCACACCCCCACCCTCAACATACCTGGAACCGATGGCCACATCTACACCCTCCTCAGAACAGGTCTTGAAAAGTCTTAATAAATCCTTCGGCGGATGCGAAAAATCAGCGTCCATCTCAAATAAATACTGGTAATCACGCTCCAGGCCCCACTTGAACCCGTAGATATAGGCCGTACCGAGCCCAAGCTTTTTCTCCCTTTCGATCAAAAAGATCCTGGGGCCATTATCATCCTGCTTCTCCCGCACAATATCCGCGGTGCCGTCAGGAGAGCCGTCATCAATCACCAAAAGATGGAAATTGCCCTCCAAAGCCATGATAGCATCGATCATAGACCCTATGTTCTCCTTCTCTTTATACGTAGGAATGATGACAAGCTTGTCGGACAATTGGTTTTATTTAAGCCTCAAATATATAGGAATCCTCAGAAGTAAGAGGGTGAGAGAAGTCAGAGAAGTGAGAAAGTGAGAAAGTGAGAAAGTGAGCGATGCAAAAGCTATAAAGTTTTACACGAAGCAGTCACGATATGATCTGACATTGTGAGGCAGGAATATGATTCAAGAGGGGGATAGAGCCGATTTGCCTGTTTTGGTGTTAAAAACTTTCTTAAACGCTTACGGTCTTACCATCTGTAGAATAACAGAAACCACCTCTTCAGGATTCGGTTTAGAGAAATAATCCCCATCCGATCCATACGCAGGTCTATGCGCTTTGGCAGTAAGACACATAGGTTTACCATCAAGATATCGGTATCCATCCTGCTCCTGCAGCACCTGTTGCATCATATAAGCTGTTGCTCCTCCCGGCATATCTTCATCCATAAAAAGAATATTATTCGTCTTTCGCAATGAATGCGCAATAACATGTTCCAAATCAAAAGGTAAAAGAGTCTGCACATCAATCAGCTCAACTGAAATATCATAAGCAGTGAGAAGTTCTATCGCTTCAACCGCAATTCTTATACAAGAACCATATGTCACCAATGTAATATCTGTCCCCTCGACTATAACTTCAGGACTTCCAAATGGTACTGTGAAAGAATCAAGATTATCAGGACATTTTTCTTTCAGCCTGTACCCATTGAGGCATTCAACCACAAGACCCGGTTCATT
Organism: Saprospiraceae bacterium; assembly: GCA_040004485.1. Taxonomy (GTDB): domain Bacteria; phylum Bacteroidota; class Bacteroidia; order Chitinophagales; family Saprospiraceae; genus Opimibacter. The sequence continues at coordinate 2,473 of JBDUAU010000050.1, read as the reverse complement.
CCCACGCATCAATGTATTGTACATACCTGCAGCCTGTGTCATATTCCTTGGCACACATATGTGCATCCCCCTCAGCGTACTCAGTAACATCCCCATCGGCGAACCTGCATGCCAAATCCCTTCAAGTCTGTGTCCTCTGGTGCGAATTATAGCAGGTGCAGTTTGCAGACCATTTGTTCGATACCGAAGAGATGCAAGATCATCAGATAGTGCAGGCAAACCATAGATGAGATAATCCAGATATTGTATCTCTGCAATGGGCCTGAATCCCCTGAGTGATAATCCTATAGCTTGCCCCATGATGGTCCACTCACGGATCCCTGTATCCCACACTCTTTCTTTTCCATATTTATCCTGAAGACCTGCAAAACCCTGGTTGACATCTCCGATATGTCCTACATCTTCTCCAAAGGCAACGACTCTGGGATCCTTCCCCAAAAGCTGATCGAAATAATGATTCAGCACCTGGTACCCATTCAACATTTCAGCATGATCACTAAAGACCGCTGGCACAACCGGGATGTCAAGACAACTGCCGGCACCTTCTGCATAAAGGTTTGTATTAAATGCATCCCGGCCCGCTTCTTTCCAGTCACTTATCACCGATTCAAGATTTCCATCCGAGTAATCAAATTCTGCTGCCAGTAGATGTTTTACTTGTTCTGCGATAGCCACTACTTCTGAAAAAAGAATTTCAGGACCGCCGTTCAATTTAGCAGATAAGCTTTTCATCTTTTCTGTTTCATGAAATTCTCCGGGCAATTGATTTATGATTTCAGCGAGTTGTTTTCTTTTTATTCGGACAGGATTGATAAATGCTTCCCACGCACGTTGTTTGCATTCGCGTGTGTAGGAAATCGCATTTTGGCGGAGATTATCAATGGCCTGTTGTGTAGCAATACCTGCATCGACCATCCATTCTGCCATTTTCAGAATGCAATCCGTTTCGACTTCCCATTTTAATCGCTCGGCTGATTTATATCGTTCATGACTACCCGATGTAGAATGTCCGAGCGGTTGTGTTACTTCCTGAATATGGAATACGGCAGGCAAATGATTTTTTCGCACCTTCTGGATTCCCCGTTCATACATTTCACATAGCCCCGGATAATCCCATGCTTTGCAGGTATAGAGATAAATGCCTTCACCATTTTCATCTATATGAAATCCTTCAAGCAATCTTGATATACTTTGTTTTGTTGTCTGCAATGATGTCGGAACAGATATTCCATATCCATCATCCCATACTGAAAGTGCCATTGGAGCTTTTATCACCGCCGCTGCATTCATGGCTTCCCAGAAAATGCCTTCTGATGTACTGGCATCACCTATGCTCACAAAACAAACTTCATTGCCATCATGACTTGCCTGTAAATCTTTTCCAAGTTCAGGACGATGTCTGTACAAAGTTGAGGCCTGAGCTAAACCCACCGCCCGTGCCATCTGTCCACCTGTAGAAGAAACATCAGCAGAGACATTATACCTATCATCCAGTGGCAACCAATTTCCTTCTTTATCAATCAGCGGGGTGGCCCAATGACAATTCATCTGTCGTCCACCGGAGAAGGGATCATTTTCTGTATCTGCATATAGTTGAGCAAAATAATCTTCAACTGTAGAAATCCCCAGTGCGAACATCCATGTCTGATCGCGATAGTATCCGGATCTCCAGTCGCCCTTTTGAAAGACTCTGGCTAATGCAACTTGTGGTACTTCCTTACCATCGCCGAGGATTCCGAATTTTGCTTTTCCGCTCAGGACTTCTTTGCGACCCAATAGACTTGCTTCTCTGCTGACGCAACAAATCCAGAAGTCTGATAAAACTTCCTGCATGAATGCATCCTGAGCGCTGTTGGTCTTGTATTGTTTGAGTTGTTCTGTGGCTATATCTCGAAGCATAGTTTTACTTTAAATACAAATCAGAAACCTGTCTGGCATGAAATGTCCACAAAAGTAAGAAATAAAGCAGGCCGGAGAATTCGGAGGCTAATGATCAATCCATCAGGCTATCGTGACGGATTGATCCAGGTACACATCCTGTATTGCATTCAACAAATCAACTCCCTCATCAAACGGACGCTGAAATGCTTTTCTGCCCAGAATCAATCCCATACCTCCTGCACGTTTATTGATGACAGCAGTGATCACGGCTTCACTCAGATCACTCTCACCCTGACTCTCACCACCACTGTTGATCAGCCCTATACGTCCGCTATAACAATTAAGCACCTGGTACCTTGTCAAATCAATGGGATGATCCGTTGTCAGTTTTTCATACACAAGCTTACTTGTTTTTCCATGTTTCGTCGCCAGGTATCCGCCGTTATTGACGGGCAATTTTTGTTTAATAATATCAGCCTGAATGGTCACGCCCAAATGATTAGCCTGCCCAGTAAGATCTGCTGATGCATGATAATCAACACCATCCACTTTAAATCCATTGTTGCGTGTATAACACCAAAGTATGGTCATC
>JBDUAU010000638.1:0-13891 GCA_040004485.1 Saprospiraceae bacterium | reverse complement strand
ACATGCAAAGGTCCTATCCTTCTGGTCGCATCGATTCACGTGCATATGTCAAGGCAGTAGCATATAATAAAGAAAAGACTTTTCAAAATAAATTCCGGAACGGTCTTCTCTCTAAATCATGGGAATTCTGTGGTCCAACAAATATGGCAGGAAGGATCACGGATATCGAAATGACGGATGACCTTTCCACGATTTTTGTTGGCTCTGCATCCGGTGGCATATTTAAATCTACTGATGATGGCGCTACCTGGCTACCCATCTTTGATGATGAGACGAGCTTATCCATAGGAGACATCGCCATTGCACATAGTGACAACAAGATAATTTATGTAGGTACCGGAGAAGCAAATGCAGGAGGTGGATCGATAGCCTATGATGGAAATGGGGTTTATAAATCCAGTGACGGAGGAAGCACCTGGTCACATTTGGGATTAGATAGTATGGGTAGTATTGGAAAAGTAATTATTGATCCCAAGCATCCTGATATATGTTTTGTAGCAGCTATGGGATATTTATTTCAAAACAATAAAGACAGAGGATTATACAGATCATTGAATGGTGGCCTTTCCTGGGACAAAGTTTTGTTTATTAATGACTCAACGGGGATTATTGATATTGCTATCAACCCAAAACATCCTGATACAATATTCGCCGCAGCGTGGGAAAGAGTGAGAAGAGTGAACAGGAGATCTTATGGAGGTCCTTCTTCCGGAATCTTCAGATCCACTGACGGTGGAAATATATGGAAGGAACTTACCAATGGTTTGCCCAATAGTTCAGGCCGGATTGGGATAGCAATTGCTGAATCAAGCCCAGAAATACTTTATGCTTGCTATACGGACGCAACTGCAGGAATCCTCGATGACATCTATAAATCTGTTGACAATGGAGAGACCTGGTTGAAGTTAAATGTATCCGGCATTATTGATGCACCGTATATGTGGTGGTTTGGTAAGATTTTTACAGACCCCAATAACGCAGCGACTGTATATATGACAAGCTTTTTCATGTACAAATCGACGGATGGAGGCCATACCTGGAATGAAATATTTTCGGGATCACATGTTGATCAACATACAATCTGTGTAAAATCAAAAGATAGTAAAAAGGTGTTATTGGGTAACGATGGAGGTGCCTTTCTTAGTAAGAATGGTGGAAGCAGCTACACAGAATTAAATGGACTTCCGACGATGCAGTTTTATACCTGCGAAATAGATTACACCTTCTCCAAAAGATTATATGGTGGCGCTCAGGATGATGGGATTCTAAGAACAATTTCCGGAAATATAAATGGCTGGCAAAACATTGATCAGGGAGATGGCTTTAAAGTCCTGGTAGATCCTTCGGACAATCATTATGTCTATGCTGAAATTCAATATGGTGCATTGGAAAGATCAACAAATGGGGGATCTTCTTTTGTCGGTGGCACCTCAGGAATTGGGAGTCAGGATAGGAAAAATTGGAATACACCTGTGATATTTAATCCCTTAAATCCTTCAACGTTATACTATGGTTCCAATCGGTTATATAAATCTACAAACAGAGCTGTATCATGGACAGCTATAAGCCCCGACCTTACAAGTCATGCAGTGAAGAATGAGATTGTATATGGAACCATCACTGCGATAACTGTTTCTCCGCTCAATGATGATATCATATACGTAGGTACCGATGATGGCAATGTACAAGGGACAAAGAATGGCGGAAATACATGGACTTCCGTTTCTTCATCTTTACCCGATAGATGGGTGACAAGCGTGGTAGCTGATCCAAATGATGAAAATTCAGCCTATGTGACACTTTCCGGGTTTAGGTTTGGAGAACCTATTGGACATATCTATAAAACATCCAACCAGGGGAATCAATGGTCAGACATATCCGGTGATCTTCCGGATGTCCCCATCAATGACCTGATTGTAACTCAATTATTTGGGACACTGATCATGGCCACCGACATCGGAGTATTGTATTCAGTGAATCAGGGATTAAATTGGGACTTTTTAGGCATTGGATTGCCTAATGTGGTTTGTACAGATCTCACGTTCCATGCACAACAAAATATCCTGTTGGTAGCTACTTATGGACGTGGATTATTTAAAATCAATCTCGACGATATCAATACATCTATACCAGATATTGAAGAATACAATAATCTGGAATTTCAGGCGCACCCAAATCCATTTTTAGAAAACACCATTTTAAAATTTAATGTGTACAAGGAAATGAAGTATTCAGCTTCAGTTTTCAACAATTCGGGAGTATACATGAAAACAATTTGGAACCAATATTTGGATAAGGGAATACATGAATTCACCTTTGAGGCTAGTCAATTTCCAGGTGGATTATATTATTGTAAAATAATTTCAGCAGATAGGAAATTGAGTAAAATCATTAAACTAATTAAAGTCTAATCTTTTTTCTTGCATCTTGTAAAACGCAATATCTGCCTGTTTACTCCTTTTTTCGTAGTGTCAATGATAATTCCTTCAATTGAATGTCATCAATTATAGAAGGTGCATCAATCATCACATCTCTTCCCATATTATTTTTTGGAAAGGCAATGAAATCACGAATAGACGTTTCCCCCTTCATCATCGCGCACAACCTGTCAAATCCAAACGCAATCCCTCCATGCGGAGGCGCTCCATATTCAAATGCCCCGAGTAAAAATCCAAATTGAGACTCAGCCTGTTCAGGAGTGAATCCAAGCAACTTGAAATTCTTTTCCTGCAATGCACGGTCATGTATACGAATAGAACCTCCACCTATTTCAACACCATTGATCACAAGATCATAAGCATCCGCGCGGAGATTTTTCATCGTTTCATGATCACCATCAAGCATCCTGTCTATATCACCAGTTTTGGGAGATGTAAATGGATGATGCATCGCATGAAATCGTTGTGACTCTTCTATCCATTCCAATAAAGGAAAATCAAGGACCCAAAGCGGCTTATATATTTTGGCATCACGCAGACCAAGACGTGTGCCCATCTCAAGACGCAACTCATTGAGCTGCTTACGTACTCGATCCGTTTCACCAGAAAGAATCAACAGCATATCATTCGGATTCGCTCCTGCACGCTGACCCCATTGTTTTAATTCATCTTCACTGTAATATTTTCCAACAGAACTTTTTACAGAACCATCGCCACTAAACTTAATATTGACTAAACCTTTTGCGCCTATCTGTGGCCTCTTCACCCATTCAGTGAGATCATTCAACATCTTATTTGAATAGGTCTCTGCCTGGCCGGGCACTAAAATGCCTACCACAAGTTCCGCATCTTCAAATACAGAGAATCCCTTTCCTTTCGCGAGATCATTAAATTCTATGAACTCCATTCCGAAACGTACATCAGGCTTATCCGATCCATACCGGTTCATAGCATCATCGTATGACATCCGCGGAAAAGTGCCAAGGTCAATATTTAAAAGCGTGGCAAACAAATGCTTCGTCAGGGCTTCAAATACATTCAACACATCTTCACGTGTCACAAAAGCCATTTCACAATCTATTTGAGTAAACTCAGGTTGCCTGTCAGCTCTCAGGTCTTCATCTCTGAAGCATTTAACGATTTGAAAATAACGATCCATCCCGGCTACCATCAGAATTTGCTTGAATGTCTGAGGTGATTGAGGCAAGGCATAGAATTGTCCGGCATTGACCCTGCTTGGCACCACAAAATCACGCGCCCCTTCCGGAGTACTTTTTATAAGATTGGGTGTTTCAACTTCAACAAACCCTTCTCCTGATAAGAATTTACGAGTCTCCAATGCCACCTTGGCCCTGAAGATTAATTTATCCTTTACCGGAGTACGCCTGATGTCAAGATAGCGATACTTCATCCGTAACTCCTCTCCACCATCCGTTTCATCTTCAATCGTAAAAGGAGGTACTTTGGAAGCATTCAATGTTTTCAATTCCGAAGCCACAATCTCGATGTCCCCTGTGGGCCTGTTTGGATTTTTACTGGAACGCTCCCTTACAATTCCGCTCACCTGAATCACAAATTCACGCCCCATCTTACGCGCCTGCTGGCAAAGACCGGGCTCATCTTCCATATTGAATACAAGCTGTGTGATTCCATACCGGTCACGCAAATCTATAAAGGTCATTCCCCCCAGGTCTCTTGAGGTCTGTATCCAACCACTCAAAGTCACCGTTTCACCGGCATTACTTAATCTTAGCTCCCCACACGTATGCGTTCTGTACATATTTAATTCCTGTTATTATTAGTTCTTAAAATGCAAAAGTAATCGATTCGAAGTGAGAAGAGAGAGAAGTGAGATAGTGAGAGAAGTGAGAAATGCAAGTTTGTGTCTTAAGGGGAGCTCTCATTAACATGAAAATTTACTCCCTGCTCCCTGCTCCATGCCCCCTGCCTTTTCTACATTTGACGGATGATTGAAATAATACAAGTGATATGGTTATTGTCCCTACTCATTATTTTAATCTATCATCTTGTGGTTTTCAGAGTGGATAATACTACCTCTCAACATAAACCAATATCAACTTATTCCGGTGTAAGCATTGTCATTGCTGTAAAAAACGGAACAGATGATCTTATAAAAAATCTGGATGCCATTGTATATCAGGAATACCCCTTATTCGAAATTATCATCGTGGACGATCATAGCGATTTAGTTGAAAGAAAAAACCTTGAAGAATGTATATCTCAACGACCGCTTATTAAATTACTTACTTCAACAGGTTCCGGAAAAAAACAAGCTGTAAAACAAGGGATTGAAAAAGCACAATATGAGTTTGTCCTGTGCACAGATGCAGATTGCACTCCTTTATCCAGCCAATGGATTAAAACAATGGTTGATCATTGCTCAGATCACAGCATTGTCCTTGGGTATTCTCCATATCTGAAATTACCCGGATTCTTAAATCAACTTATTCGGTTCGAAACGGTGATGACAGGGATTCAGTATTTCTCCTGGGCAACGAGAGGAAGACCCTATATGGCCGTGGGTAGAAATAGCTTATATCCACGGTCTTTGTTTCTGTCATCAGATCCTTTTCTCAAACACGCAGAGGTTCCTTACGGAGATGATGATTTGGGTTTGCAGGCGATGCTGGGTCGGACTAATATAGGAGTCTGTTTGGATATGAGATCACACATCATTTCTACACCCGCATCATCATGGACAGATTGGTTTAAACAAAAGCATAGGCATTTATCAGCCGGACATTACTATTCTTCAGGCTTGTGGTGGCAACCAGGTATGTATGGTTTAGCTTTGATTGGTCATTGGTTTTTATTTCCACTATTGATGAACATGTCTATATGGCGCGTTTGGTTGATCATAAGCATCGTCGGTATTTTTATTCGTTGGCAAAATTATGTTCAATGGACAAAAAAATTAGGAGATAAGGACACGGTAATTGTTTATCCGGTATTGGAAATCACTTATGCCGTTTATCTTGCCGTCATGGGCGCTTTCACTTTTGTTTCAAAAAAGAAAACATGGAATTGATTCATAAATATTTTCCTGAATTACCCGAAGAAACATTTCATCAATTTGAAATGCTTGATGCTATCTATAGGAACTGGAATGAAAAAATCAATGTCATCAGTCGCAAAGACATAGATCATCTCTATGAACATCATGTTTTGCATTCTCTCGCGATCGCAAAACTTCATCCTTTTAAAGACGGAATGGAGGTCCTGGATTTAGGCACTGGTGGAGGCTTCCCCGGAATTCCACTGGCCATTATGTATCCGGAAGTAAAATTTACATTGCTTGATTCAGTGGCTAAAAAAATAAAAGTTGTCATTGAGGTAGCCGCCGAATTGAAATTGGAAAATGTATCCGTGGTCCACGCAAGAGCTGAAGACTATAAAGGCCGGTATGATTTAGTCGTATGCAGGGCAGTCAGTACGGTGTCTCAGATGATCGCCTGGTCTAAACATCTTGTTCCGGCTCAAAAGTGGATCATGCTCAAAGGTGGTGACGCCAACGAAATCAGGAAAGAGACGAGGCCTAATTATGCAACGAAGCTTATTCCCATCAGTCAGTATTTTGAAGAACCTTATTTCAGTGAAAAGTACATTGTCACTGTTCAGAAAAAATAAAACAGTCAATTCGGTGAACCCGCCGATGATCCATTTGTTTCTTAAAATTCACAAGTGAAAATTTGAAGAAATGGAAAAGAAAATTGGGATCATTGGTTCAGGTCAGGTGGGCATTACACTCGCGCGAGGATTTCAAAAGCATGGATATGACGTCATGATAGGGACCAATGACGCGGAAAAGCATGCCTCCATCATGGAGAAAATAAATGGTAAAATTTCAATTGGTGGTTTTTCAGAGGTTGCAGATTTTTCAGACCTCCTGGTTTTAGCTGTAAAAGGATCAGCTGCAGAAGAAGCGCTCAAAAAAACAGGAATTAAAGCATTGAAAGGTAAAATTGTGCTTGATGCTACAAATCCAATCGCTGATAATCCCCCAACTAATGGGGTCCTTCATTTCTTTACCACCCTGGAGGAAAGTCTGATGGAAAGATTGCAGGAACTTGCCCCAAAAACCAAATTTGTAAAATGCTTTTCCTGTGTCGGTAATGCCCGCATGATCGATCCTGATTTTGGAGGCGTAAAACCTACAATGTTCATTGCTGGCAATGATGATGATGCCAAAAAAGTCACCACCGATATATTGACGGAGATCGGATGGGAGACAGAAGACATGGGCAAAGCAGAAGGAGCAAGGGCCATCGAGCCACTATGCATATTATGGTGTATACCCGGAATGCTCAGGGGACAATGGAGTCATGCATTTAAGGTATTGAAGTAAGTGCCAAAAAAAAAGAGAAGCAAGAAACAATTAGTATATCAGTCTATTGCATTGCTGATTCAGGGGAATTGATTATATTTATTCACAGGTAGCCAATATTGTTCTTTGGTTATCTCAAATTCATATCCCATGAATTCAAGCTACATCCCGACAGGTGTATGTGTATTCCTGTCTTTTGCCGGTTCAGTTTTTTTAAAAGCCCAATCCACCGGACCCGAATTTCTGGACTGCAGTACCACTCCCACATCATTGTGTGTTTCAGACGATGGTGTCACACTTCCACCAAATAACAAGATTTATTTGGGAGAAGAGAACCCCAATGCCAGCTCATGCAACGTTCATGTCATCCAAAAAACCAAAGTTCGCTCTACCTGTGGAAAGAATCTTCAATATGAAGTTCAATTATTTCTTGAAGAAGATACATCAACCGCAATCATTCTCCAACCACTCACAACGATAACAACAGATTCTGTTTTGGAAGCAGAGCTTTCGTTCAACTCTGCCCTATCTCCGGATAGTGTAATTCGTAGAAATGGAATTCCTTATACCTCCGGATGTATGAGATATCATCGTATAAAATGGATAGTAACAGATTCTTGTGGAGAAATAGCTGTATGTGAAACACAAATAGAACTTCATGATTGTTCAAAGCCTTTCCTTTCGAACCAGAGTAATTTATACATAATTGAAAGCGATGTGGTTGGATTTGCACATATCCATTTAGATAGTATTATTAAGGATCCAAAAGATGATTGCACTTTTTTAGGAGGATTTCTCTATAGTTTATTACCTGAACATTTTCAACCAGATAGTACCATATATCTCTGTGATATTCCTGCTTGGGGGGTAGAATTACCATATAATATCTGGGTGGCAGATGGTGGCCATGACATTAATTGTGATGGTATCATAGAATGGAGTGAACGGAATATCGAAAAACAACAAATTCAATTTGTTTTTAGAGTTAATGGATGGCTTGATTGTGGAGGAGGAGATCCAGGACCAATTGCAGGAGAAATACTTACGGAAGATGTACAAAGCATAGAGAAGGTCATTGTGACGATGTCTCAGCAAGGGCAGAATTGGCCTCCTTATACAACAATGGAGAATGGTAAATTTTCCTTTTCGACCTATCAAACCGGATTGGAAACTACACTTGAGCCAATCAGAAACGATAATTATCGTAATGGCGTATCCACACTTGACCTTGTTCGAATTAAGAAGCATTTATTAGGGATAGAAAGCTTAAGCAGTGCTTATGACATAATAGCTGCTGATGCCAATAACAACCATAGCATTAGTGTGCTTGATCTGGTTGAGTTGCGCAAACTGATACTAGGCATTTATTCTGAATTACCCGCCAACAAGAGCTGGAGATTTGTACCTAAGGATTTCATATTTCCGGATCCGTCACATCCGTGGCCTTTTCCTGAAACGTTTACTTTTATTGAGAATGGGGGCGGGGGTAAATATGATTTTATTGGTATTAAAATAGGTGATGTCAACAATACAGTACAGGCAAATGCTCAGCAAATGGAAAGCCGTAACGCTCCTCAGATGTTTAATTTAGATGCAGAAGAAAAGCAATATGCTGCTGACGAAATTGTTGAAATCAGTTTTTATACACGAGATCTTATACCCATTCAAGGATTCCAATTTACCCTTTCTGACCCTGATCTGGAATTTCTTAGTGCTTCCTCTGAAAAATTGGATTTGACCGAAGCAAATTATGCATTGTTTGATGATAAAATGACGTTGAGTTGGTTTAAAGAAGATGGCTTTCTTCCAGTAAGAGGAGAAGTTCTTTTTACGGTAAAAGCCAGGGCTAAAAGAAATGGTGATGTACAAGAAAACTTAACTATCAATTCGGATATCACTGAAGCGGAACTATACGGAATGAACGATGAGATTTTTACACCGGTACTTAGCGCTAATGAACGCACAGATGATGATCACCTTATATTATTTGCACCAGAACCTAACCCCTGGATTGAAACAACAACCATTCCCTTTTATGTAAAAGAACCTGGAAGCAGTACATTTAAAATATTCGACATCAACGGCCAGCTCATTTATGAAAGGGAAGGGATTTGTGAAACCGGAAATAATGAAATCAATATTTCCTCTTCTGATTTCACCACAAGAGGCCTGCTTTATTACTGTGTAAAAACGGCGGCTTCTTCCTCTGTCCGGAAGATGATCGTATTGAAATAATTTTTAAAAAATAATAATTGTTGATCTAAAAAAAATATTTTTTACGTACTCGTCACTCTTTACTCGTGGGCTGTGCAATGAGACGCGATAAATCGACGTCTCTGCAACCGATCTCGTTATTCGTTATTCGTTACTTGTCATTCGTTATTCGTTCCCGCACCATGACTTCGTATGGCGGGATCATCACTGCGCTTGATATTCGTTGTTCGTGGGTTGTGCAATGAGACGCGATAAATCGACGTCTCTACAACCGATCTCGTTATTCGTTACTCGTTATTCGTTACTCGTTACTCGTTACTCGTTACTCGTTACTCGTCACTCGTCACTCGTATTCCGGTATATCCTCCCATTCATTTGGTTCCAGCCAATACACATCATAGTACCTCGATTTTCGTTTTTTTGATTAACTTTAGGTATCCCGAAGGCATTATTTCTTTTTGAAATCCTTTTCCCATGAAATTCAGCCTTAAATCAAGAGTTATTCTTGCCTCTCTGTCCTTCACAGTACTTTATTTTTTTACAGTTCAATCACAGGATATACCTTTTCCAGAGAGCGCATCCTCCTCCATTGGAGATTCTACCGATTTTGTGATTATGGGGAGGGTTCTTACCGAAGATCAAAAGCCGGTTGGAAAGGTAAAAGTCATTTTGTCCAATCCTGTTTTGCAATTGGAACGAATTACATCTTCAGATGGCACATTCAGCTTTTATTTAGATGAAGCAGATACTCTGTTTACACTTCGCGCTGAACGAAACGATAACCCCAGAAACGGAGTTTCTACACTTGATATAATCAGGCTCCTTAAACATCTCCTTGGTATTGAACCTTTGGTGTCACCATATGATATCATAGCTGCTGATGCCAACAATTCAAAAAGTCTAAGCGCAATAGATCTTATTGAGGTCAGAAAACTTATCCTTGGCATTTACTCTGAATTCCCAAACAATAAAAGCTGGCGATTTGTATCCAAAGCATCATCCAATTCTGAAATAATCAAGGTTACCGGCTCTGGTACGAATTATGATTTCATCGGGATTAAAATTGGTGATCTCAATAACACCGTCAATCCTAATTAAGCCGCAAAAGCCATATGGCTTCTCCTGAATATTGAACATATTTCTCCAACGTCATTCCTCATTCCTCGCTACTCATTACTCGCTACTCATTCGTCACTCGTCACTCGTTACTCGTTACTCGTTACTCGTATTCCGGTATATCCTCCCACTCATTTGGCTCCAGCCAATACACATCATATCCAAAGTGATCCACCAGGTATGTTCGGAGATTTTCTTTTAGCGCTGCTGATTGTTCAAAACCAGATAACACTTCTTTTTGATCATGTTCGTATTTGACCGCAGAGGTTGTGCCGGATAGAACATAATACAGATTGATCCAACCGCTTTTTCTGGCTTTCTTATAATTTTTCCCTGCATCAGGTTTGCGTAGCTTATTGGTCACGGTCTGCCCGGCATTGATTTTAAGATTGTACAGGATATGCTGGTCAAAACTATGAATACCATTAATGCTCATGTTGATAGCGTTAGACTGTATGAATACAACAGGCAGATATACTTTGCCTCCTTCGATCTTTAAGTAATTTCTGAATTCATTGAAGCGGATATCACGTAGATCCTGGAGGTGAATGTACTTGCTGAAATCTTCAAGTGTTTTCATGTTTTCAAGTTCTCCATCCTTGATATCGATGGCCGCGCTGGCTAGAATTTTTTGAGAAAGGATGTTTCCTGATTCATCATAAGGAATCAGCGTCTTTGCCCAGATATTTGTTTTCCCCTTTATATTCTCCGAGGTGATAAACGTCTGATTAAAATTGTCGAAAGAGGCCATCACTTCTTTGATTTCTACGCCCCTCATTTTCCATTCTGCATCCATCTCCGGTTGTTGACCAAGCCCTGAAATAGTCCCGGTGGATTCAATAGTACCCTGGCAAATCGAACCATTTATTTTATACGAAATCTTATCTGTTGCAAATTCGCACTCACCCTTTACATCTTCACCCTTTGCTTTATTCCAAATTAATTTTTCAGCTTCCAATTCCAAATGGCCGGCAGGATCAAGAGTAATTTCACCTTTTGTGATTTCAATAACATCTTTATTGAGTTGAAATTTCAAATTTTCCATTTTGAAATCCGTCTCACTTTTTTCTATCAATGTTTTAATTGAAACATTCGTAAGGCCGAGGTTTAAAATTTTGAGATGGCCTACATCAAATGCACCGTTTTGAAAATGCAGGCCGGAAGAAGAAGTTACCATGTTCAAAACGCCGGCAGGCAGATATCCATACAGGTCCAGAGATAAGACCGGATGTTCAAGATCAATGACAGTGATTTCTGATTGAATAGACTGTCCTTTGAAGGTTCCTTTTTTAAGAATTGCCTTTATTTTCGAATTCTGTTTTGAATCCGCATCTCTGTTCAGATAGCTGACCTCCAGCCTTACATCCTTTATAGGTAATGTCTGACCAGGAAATTCAATGTTCCCATTTTCCAAAACTATTGTACAGGAAATTATCGGAGTTTCATGGTTAGAAGATTTTCCATTGATTTTGATTTGCCCCTCAGTATCACCTGCTAGAGTGAAACCTTCCCAGTCTTTCGCTATTTTCGAAGGCACTAATTGTTGAAGCGTTTTTGCATCACCGTTTTCCCAGGTAATAATTGCATCCACATATTCTTGTTCTTTTTCTTTGTGAGTAGAACCGATTCCTTCTATATCCAATCCTTGCAGACGAAGATTCCAATTATCATATTGCTGCGTACCTGCTTCCTGATCTTTTTTATAGATTCCGGATATTTCAAATGAAGCAGCTGTTGGCAATGTATATGTTGTGGTTACAAATTCATTCATCGAACCCTTTGCAAAAATCTCAGCAGAGATCAATTTGCCCGTAAGCTCACCTTCTATTTTTGCATCATTTATATCCATTAAAAAGGAAAGACCTTCGTGGTCATCATACTTCAGCATTGTTTTTTCAAGACGTATCTCATGAACCAAAGCATTCCATTCATTTTCAGTTGATGAATCCGACTTTTTAAATACCTCATAGGACCACCGCGCATTATGCTTTATGATGTTCAGATGGGAATTGCTGATGAGAAGCCTATTGATTATTATTTTTTCCTTTAGAAGCGGCCATATGCTCAGCACTATATCTATATGACCTCCTGCCACTAAGGGGTCTTTATCAGGCCCCAGAGTCAGGCCCTCCACTCGTAGCGCCAGAGAAGGGAAATAGCGAAACCATTCAAGATGAAGCGTTTCGTAGTGAAGAGAATCCGCAAGATTTTTTTCTACAAGACCTATTACTTTTTTTACAATAGCATCCCCTTTCCATTCAATTATAGATATAAACCCAATAGAGATCAGGAGCAAACTGATCAAAATTATTTTTAATCCGTTGATAAATTTTTGTTGAATCACGACTGAAAATAGAATTTGCTGTAAACTTAATTTTGCTGTATAATGCAGCTTTGTCCAAACAGGGGGATTGTTTTGGGATGTCGATAAACAAGGGAAGAGCATGAAATTAACGCCCAACTTATTCAAATTATTTTCAATATGAAATAGTGGATAGGTCTAGTCATAAACATTTATCGATCTTGCTTAAGGATGTTTGATATTTTCCACCAACTGAATATTTCTCCGACCGGATGGGCATTTGCACTATTCGGATCCTTTCTTTTGGGAGTAGCAAAAGGCGGAATCAAGGGACTTGGAGCTATTATATCCATTATCACAGCACTCGTTTTTGGAAGCAGGGCCTCTACAGGAATCATCATGCCTCTTTTAATTGTCGGCGACACATTTGCGGTCATCTATTATAACCGGCATGCACGTTGGCACTATTTATGGAAGCTCATGCCTTGGGTTGTCATTGGGGTATTGATAGGGGTTTGGTATGGAAAGGATTTGCCGGAAGAGCAATTCAAAATTGGAATGGCGGTAATTATCCTTGCCAGTGCAGGATTTATGTTCTTAACAGAACATAAAAGATCTTATCATATCCCGGATAATCGTTTTTTTGCCGCGGTGATGGGAAGCCTGGCAGGATTTACAACTATGGTAGGTAATCTGGCCGGTCCATTTTCTGAACTCTATTTCCTGGCTATCCGGGTACCCAAAGAAATCTTTATCGGAACTGCCGCGTGGCTGTTTTTCCTTACCAATATTATCAAACTTCCATTCCACATATGGTCATGGAAAACGATCAATATCCATTCACTTTATGTAGACCTGATGCTTTTGCCTTCACTCTTACTAGGACTATGGGTTGGTATTCGTATAGTCAAAACTATTCACCAGCAACATTTTAGGTTAGTGATAATAATACTATCAGCCATAGGGGCCCTTTTAATCGTGCTTCAGCAATAATTTTGGGATATTCAATGGATGCAAACAAAAAAGTTATCCACAATTTGTTTTTAAAATCTATGTTAATAACTTGATCAGACTCTTACAGTCAATAATATATGAATAATAAAAATATTTAATATAATCACCTTCGATCAATTTTGGCATAAGTATTGATTTAAAATTGTATAAAATGATAGAAAGGTTTGGTGGGGTAAAAGATTAAGTATTAGTTTTGACCCGGAACCGCTTGAAGATCACCATATTAATATTTAATTAAATATTAATCTCGACCTGATGAATGACATACGCTAAAAAGCGTGTGACTTGTATTATCCAATTACAGGATAATCAAGTTGTGTTTATAAGGAAGAGATCAATATCAGGGCTTACGAATTTAATCTCTTTATAAACACAAATTATATCTCATGAAAAACACAGTTTTGAATTTATTGTCAGTTAAACTGGCCCTAGCCAGCTTTATCCTGGCGGGATTGTTTTTGC
>JBDUAU010000524.1:0-13915 GCA_040004485.1 Saprospiraceae bacterium | reverse complement strand
TTCAAGTGGTTTGTTGATGGACTGATTGATTCTTCACTATGTTTTGTTGGAGAAGAAAGTGCAGGTGCTACATTTCTCCGTTTAGATGGAAAAGTGTGGACAACGGATAAAGATGCTTTTGTTCCTGCACTGCTATCCGCGGAGATCACTGCTAAAACGGGAAGAGATCCGGGTGTAATCTATGATGAACTGACACAAGCTCTTGGAAAGCCGTATGCCGATCGTGTTGAAGCAAAAGCAACGCCGGCGCAAAAAGAAAAATTAAAAAAACTATCCGCTGCTCAAATAAAACAAAAGGAACTGGCCGGAGAAAAAATAAAGAACATCCTCACTAATGCACCGGCTAATAACGCTGCAATAGGAGGATTGAAAGTTGAAACAGAGAATGGATGGTTTGCAGCAAGACCATCAGGAACTGAAAACATTTATAAAATCTATGCGGAAAGTTTTTTAGGAAATGAACATCTGACCCAAATCATTTCAGAAGCACAGGAAATAGTTGACAAAGCGCTGGAAGGATAAGAATTAAAAAAGCTAATTCCCGTTGCATCACTTCTCCAGGAGGGAGGCTGCTGCAGTATCAACATACCATCTCAGCTCACCTTCTACCGATTTGATCAGTTGAGCAGGATATAGATCTGGCTGGAAAGGAGTGTTTAAAATTTTCTCCAACACAATCGCTTTGTTTTTTCCTGTTACAAGAAAAAGAATATGACGAGCCTCATTTATCAAAGGTGCCGTCATCGTGACCCGAAATAATTTTTCTTCTTCAACATAAACTTCTCGTACGGCTTCATCTTTGTCATGCACCACCGGAGTTCCCGGAAACAGTGAAGCTGTATGTCCGTTTTCACCAAGGCCAAGAAGCATGAGATCAAAACGCTTTGGATGTGATCCAAAAAAAACCTCAATGTCATGTTGATATGCGATTGCGGCATCTTGTGGCGGAAGATTTACCGGAATGCGATGTATGTGCGCCGGAGGAACAGGCATATGATCCAGCCAAATCAATTTTGCCTGATGTGCATTGTTTCGCTCATCATCAAGAGGAACACATCGTTCATCTCCCCAGAAAAAAAAAGTTTTTTTCCAGTCCAGTTTTTTGCGGAATGCAGGAGTTGAAAGCAGTGTAAATAATTTCTCAGGTGTATGCCCACCTGAAAGTGAAATCACAAAACGGCCATTGATATTGATAGCTTCCTGACCAACGCTCACAATATAATCAGCAGCAGCCTCGGTGAGCTTATCAGCGTCTCTGAAAATTTCGACATGCAATGAATGAAGTTGTGTCAATGTTTGTATGTTGCTCGTTTATATGATTTCACTCCAGGATTATAGTTGATCATGGTTTCTGTGCGGTCACATCTGTTGCTGATTTAGCATCGTCTGGCATTTTTTCAAGGTCTCTGTCTAGTGAATAAAGCGTGTCACTGCTCATTTTATTTGCCCCGGCTATTTTGACTTTATCCAATAATTGCAATGCCAATGTTTCTTCTTCAATCTGCTCCTTGACAAACCACTGCATGAAATTCCATGTCGCCCAGTCCTGTTCATCAAAGCTCAACTTTACAAGTTTATAAACAGCTTCGGTATTGTCGACTTCATGCGAAAATACTTTTTCAAAACAGTCATGTACGCTACCCGGATTTGGAGGTGGTGCAGGTATGGCATCAACTTTCACTTCAGCTCCGCGTTTCAAAATATACTCGAGGATTTTCATCATGTGATTGCGTTCTTCCTGAGCATGCCGGAAAAGGAAATTAGCAATTCCGCCATATCCTTCTTTTGAAGCCCACGATGCATATGACAAATAAATCTGTGAAGCATGCGCCTCTTTTGTCATCTGCTGATTTAATGCTGCCTCCATTGTTTTTGAAAGTCGGTTGGTATTCATACAATTTCAGTTATGAGGTTAGGAAAAATTTGATTTGCATTCATATCGTTTTTGAGGAAGCATTATATATTTATTTGTAATGATGATCGTCACTCCATTCTATCGATAGGCATTACAATCCAGCTATGTCCGTCCTTCGCGATCAGTGCCTCAGCATCTTCAGGTCCCTGCATACCTGCTTCATAATTCGGAAAATTAACGGATGGATTGGCCTCCCATGAATCTATGACCGGCATCAATATTTTCCACGCAGCTTCCACCTGATCGGCCCTCATAAAAAGTGTGGAATCACCTTCCATGATATCAAGCAGCAATGTCTCATAGGCTTCAGGAGTACCCGACGTGTAGGTGTCGTCATAATTGAATTGCATATCCACCGGATAAAGATTCATTTGAAGACCCGGACGTTTTGCCTGAAAGCGCATCCGAATACCCATGTGCGGTTGGATGTACAATACGAGTCTGTTTGGCTGCCAGTTGCCTGTAGCTTCTGCGGGAAAGGATTGATGAGGTACAGGTCTGAATTGGATCGTGATCACAGATAATGTTTCATTCAATCGCTTACCTGTGCGTAGATAGAAAGGAACTCCCTGCCATCTCCAATTGTCAATAAATAATTTTAACGCTGCAAAGGTTTCTTTTGTTGAATCTTTTTTCACATCAGGTTCCTTTCGGTAGCCAATCACTTTTTTTCCCTGTATCCAACCTGCACCATACTGGCCGCGTACTGCATACTGATGCACTTCATCAGGACGGATCTTTCGCGCAGCATTTAATACATCTACTTTACGGTTACGAACTTCATCTGCTTCAAAAGAAACAGGAGGTTCCATAGCAATCAGACAGAGTAATTGCAACAAATGATTTTGAATCATGTCGCGTAGGGCGCCCGCTGTCTCATAATAATTTCCTCTGTTCTCCACACCCAATTGCTCCGCCACTGATATCTGGACACTGTCAATGTAAATACGATTCCAGATGGGTTCGAACATGGCATTGGCAAAACGAAAAGCAAGAATATTCTGTACCGTTTCTTTGCCCAGATAATGATCTATGCGGTATATCTGACCTTCATCAAAAATAGTGTGCAACAGATCGTTGAGATGTTTAGCACTTTCCAGATCGTAGCCAAATGGTTTTTCAATGACGATGCGGCTTAGCAATTTATTTTTTGCAAGACCTGAAGAACCAATTTTCAGGGCAATTTCTTCGAATGAATTGGGAGGAACAGCCAGATAAAAAATCCTGTTAGCAGAAGTTTTCCATGCTTTTTCAAACTTTGTTATCTGCTTTTCTATCGCTGTGTATGTTCCGGGAGTATTGAATTCAGCTTTGTGAAAATTGAGATATTCTGCAAATTTATTCCAATCACTGACCCTGGCTTTTCCCCTGCGCGAAAATTTGTTGACGCCATCATGCAGTCTCTTTTTAAAATCGCCAATTGTCATTTCTTTATGGCTGATCCCGATCACGGCAAAGTGTTCCGGTATCCATTTATCTAAATAGAGATTGTAAATAGCCGGAATTAATTTTCGCCAGGTTAGATCTCCT
Organism: Saprospiraceae bacterium; assembly: GCA_040004485.1. Lineage (GTDB taxonomy): Bacteria > Bacteroidota > Bacteroidia > Chitinophagales > Saprospiraceae > Opimibacter. The sequence continues at coordinate 10,470 of JBDUAU010000524.1, read as the reverse complement.
GTTGCCCCCAGGATAATAATGATTGTCGGATTTAATTTTTTATCTGTTTCCATTCTATTCTATTCTTCCTTATGATTCCATATCGTATGAAAAGTTCCTTCCCGGTCATTTCGCTCATACGTATGTGCGCCGAACAAATCACGTTGAGCTTGTATAAGATTAGCCGGCAACCAACCACTTCTGTAGCCATCAAAATAATTCAATGAACTCATCAAAGCCGCAATAGGAATACCTGCATCAATTCCTATATGAATTATTTTTCGGATAGCGTCCTGAGATTCCATTAATTTTTCTCCGATACTATCATTCAGCATGATATTAGACAAGTCAGGTTGATCAGAATATGCTGTCCTGATATCTTCGAGCATAGATGCTCTGATGATACATCCGCCTCTCCATATACGTGCTATCGTTTCCAGATTCAATTCATAATGGTAAGCCACGGATGCAGAGTGCAAAAGTGCCATTCCCTGTGCGTAGGTGGTGATCATTGAAAAATAAAACGCCTCCTCCAGTGCAGTTAAAAATTCTGCTTTGTTAACACTTAATTTTGTCTTTGTGTTGTTCAGTTTTTGTTGGGCAAGTATCCTGTCTTTTTTGTAGGCCGACAAGTTGCGCATCGAAACGGCAATATCAATCACCGGAATAGGAACTTGTAACTCCATAGCATCCTCTGAAGTCCAGCCTCCCGTTCCTTTTTGATGCGCACTATCCAGGATCATATCGATAAGCCTGTGGTCCGTGAGATGATCCTGTTGAAGAAAAATATCTGCTGTGATTTCCAAAAGAAAAGAATGTAGTCTTCCTTCATTCCATTGTGAGAAAACCTTGTGCAGCTCATCATTATTGAGGCCTAAAATCTCTTTTAATAAATGATAACATTCTGAAATAAGTTGCATCAACCCATACTCAATACCATTGTGTACCATCTTGACATAATGCCCTGCAGAACCGGGACCCAGCCAAGCAGTACAAGCATCATTACCCACTTTGGCAGATATGGATTGGAGCATGGGAGCAACTCGTTCAAATATATCTTTCGGTCCGCCAGGCATAATACTTGGTCCGTGTCTTGCTCCTGATTCTCCTCCTGATATCCCAACACCCATAAAATGGATATTTAATTTCTCCAGTTGTTCGATCCTGGTATTCGTATCCGTGTAATGCGAATTTCCCCAATCCATCAACAGATCACCATCGGTGAGAAGAGATTTGTATTCATCAATGACAGCATCCACGATTTTACCTGCAGGAACAAGCATGATGATCGAACGCGGTATTTTCAAAGCATTAATAAATTCATGAGGATCCGTTGTCGCAAAAACATTTCGTCCTTCATTCTCTTTTTTCAGAATATCTACCTGTTCCTGATTTCTGTCAATAGCAGCGACACTGTATCCATGATCACTCATATTGAGCACCAGATTACGCCCCATCGTCCCGATGCCTATCATTCCAAACTCGTATTTCAGATCTGCCATTTTATTTGCTTATGCTTTCTTCATTCCATTTTCAATTGACTTCCAGTCCGTATGATTTTAGTTCCGCTTTGACGGCATCGAGCCCTGTGTAATGAATACCATTCATGCCCAGCGTCTGTGCCACTTCTACAAACATATGTCTGTCATCAATATAAAGTGATGCTGCAGGAGAAGCCTGTGATACGTCAATAGCCATGCGAAAAAGATCAGCATCAGGCTTGCGCAGATGAACAAAGGCGGAAGAAACAAAACCATCGAATAACTCGCCAAGATGAAACTCCTTTATCCTGAATTCATTTAATTCTCTGCCCTCATTGTTCACGGCGATGACATTGAGATCATATTTAACTTTTAAACTTTTGAAAAAATCAATCGTAGTCTGATAAGCGGTAGATTGCTTTAGCATAAAAGCTATAAAATCATCTGTTGAAAAATTTCTTGGCTCGTAAAAAATGACTCTCTTCAGATATTCATCCAGTGACAATTTACCCTGCTCGTAGGTATCAAAAGTAAGATGATGTCTCTCCTGGACTTCATCACTGTTAAGCTGAAAATGTGCAACAGCATTATTGCGCTCTACACGGCCCCATCCATTCGTGAGTAATACACCACCGATGTCAAGAAATAAAGTAGTAATATGAGTATCCTTCATCTGCTTAGTTCATTCACCAACTATGAAATATGGTGTTGGTTATAGATAGATTGATACAATTGATTTAGACCCGCATCAATGTCCTTGCCTAAATGTATCCTGATCACGCGGCGACCTTTTTCGTCCAGCGAACGGAAATCACCCAGCGCCTGCGCCTGATGTAAAATATCAAATCCGAATTTTGATTCCGGTATCGGTAACACATCTTCATCATCACCCATCAATAAAATAAATAATCCTGTATCCGGACCACCCTTGTGTAGTTGCCCTGTTGAATGTAGATATCGCGGACCATTAAGCAACGTAGTTGCCACTTTTAATTCATCGCGTAAACGGTTTCTCCAATCCTGCAAAATTCCTTCCCTGGAAGGCGTCAGCATAAAGTAGGGCAAAAACGCAATGTAATCATCCGGTAAGGCTTGAATTGTAAAACTGTTGATAAGATCACCTGCTGTATCATAATGGCGTGAAGCAAGAAATTCCACTTTTTTTCCGGCGTATATGGAAATATTTCCCGTTTGTAACAGAGGCTCAGATTTAATGAAAGCCCCATTTTTAATCCAACCTTCAAGTAGCTGGTTCGTATTTTTTTTGCTCTCCTCAACATTTGGCTGATCGAACGGATTGATTTTCATGATCAGTCCTGCAATGGCAGTCGCTATTTCCCATCTATAAAATTCTCCTCCTAATGCAAGCTTATCCGCCAATTCAATTCTTACTATCGGATGTCCTGCTTCTTCAAGCGCTTTTACTTTCGCATGATCATCTGCATTTTGATCCGTGGACAAATACATGTGAATAAATATTCTGTCTTCACTGTATACGTCAGGTTGACCCGTCGATTCACCGCTGACAGGAATTAATCCGCGCCCTTCTTTTCCGGTACTTTCAGCTATCAACTGTTCGACCCAAAATCCAAATGATGATATAGAAGATGACAAAATAAAGGTCACTTTATCACGACCATGACCTTGCGCAATTCCCAAGACTACACCTAAACTAATACCAGGATTCAATGCAGAAGGATCAGTCTTACAACTTGTTTCCATCTGGCTGGCACTGCTCAATAATGCGATGATATCAATTCCCATCAATGCCATCGGTACTAATCCAAAAGCAGATAACACAGAATAACGTCCTCCTAAATCTGAAGGATTTACAAATACTTTTCTGAATTTATTTTGCTCAGCGATTTTTATTAATGGGGTACCATCATCAGTGATCGCTACAAAATTATTCCCGGGATTTTTATTGTTATTCTTTTCTAATTGTTGATAGAAGAAATGAAAGAAGCTCAAGGTTTCAGCTGTATTGCCCGATTTACTGGCAGCGATAAAAAGAGTTTTATCTAATTCAATTTTATTCTCCAAATCTAATATCGCATCAGGCTCAGTATTATCCAGAACAAATAATTGAGGATAGCCATCGGTTGAACCGAATGTTTCACGCGCTACTTCCGAACATAAACTACTTCCACCCATACCCAAAAGCACAACGTGTGTATATCCTTCATTTTTTATTTTAGTTGAAAACTCAATGATCTCATTTGCATTTTCTAAGTAATAATCAGGTAAGGTGATCCAACCTAAACGTTGGTTAATCTCTTTTACCTGTTCAGGATCTGATACCCACAAATTCGGATTCTTTTCAAAAAGCAACTTAGGAATTTGCTTTTCATCCAGAGAGGAATACATTGCTTTTAATTCCTTTCCCTGTTCTGTATAATTGATGTGCTGAGGAGAAACTTTTTCGGCTGAAATATCTGATCTGTTTTGCGCCGGTTTATGAGAAGAATCCATATTTATTATTTGATGCTACAAGGAGTAAGGTTTGGAAACAATACGAGAAAGAAATAGTTTGAAATGATTGTAAAGCGCTTTTGGCCCAACATACATCAATTATTTTCCCTTAATTTCGTTTGACAACTTCACTAGTCATGTATCAATCCATTAAAAACTGGTCTTCGGCCGACCAGCCCCGGGAGAAACTCCTGCATATCGGTTCCAAATCGCTTTCAGAAGCAGAACTCATCGCCATCCTCATGCGAAATGGTACGAAAAACCGTTCCGCCCTGGATTTAGCGAAAGAACTAATGGCCGCTAATGATCATTCCCTGGCCGCCGTGGCTAAGCTATCGATCCACGAACTTGTAAAAATCAAAGGAATCGGAGAAGCCAAGGCCATCACCATCGCCGCTGCCCTTGAACTGGGCCGGCGTCGGGCTACCGAAAATGCCATTCAAAAAAGCCATATTTCTTCCAGCCTGGATGCCTATGACCTTATCCATTCGGGGATGAGGGACCTCACCCGTGAAGAATTCTGGATCATCCTGCTCGATCGACGCTCGAAAGTGATATCGGTAGAAGAAATCCATATCGGCGGTATGTCCGCCATGGTCGTAGATCCGAAAATTATTTTCCAGCGAGCACTTGAACGCAAGGCTTCATCCGTTATATTATCTCACAATCATCCCTCCGGCACACCCTCTCCGTCGATCGAAGACATCAGGCTGACAGAAAAGGTGAAGATGGCGGGAAGTTATATAGATATTAAAGTCATCGACCATATTATCATCGGTGACGGCGCTTATTATAGCTTTGCAGACGAGGGAAAACTGTAGGGAGGCAGAGGCGAAGGGCAGAGAGCATAGAGCATAGAGCATAGAGAAACAAGAAAAACAAAAAGCAATGCTTCGACCAGCTAAACTCAGCCTTGCGCAGCAGCTCAGCAACCGTAAGCAATAAGCAATAAGCAATAAGCAAAAAACAATAGGCAATAAGCAAAAAACAAAAAACAATAAGCAAAACGCAAAAAAGCAAAACAAAAATCAATTTGCGAAAATCTGCGAAATTTGCGGCAAAAAAGAAATGCTTCGACCAGCTCAACTCAGCCTTGTGCAGCAGCTCAGCAACCGTAAGCAAAAAAACAATAAGCAATATGCAATATGCAATAAGCAATAAGCAATTCGAGCGCAGCGAAGATCCCGCCATTACGAAATAAATGATGCAGGAAAGCAAAAAAGCAAAACGAAAACAAATTTGCGAAAATCTGCGAAATTTGCGGCAAAAAACCAATTAGCAATTAGCAAAAAAAATAACTTAATAAACTAATAACCTTATAAACTTTATAACCTTAATAACCTTAATAACCTTAATAAACCTATAAACTCCTAAACATCACGCGGACATTGACTAAGGAAAAGAAGAAAGACAAGAAAAGTATGGATTGGCATCTGCTGGGACGGATGCTGAAGCTGGCGATGCCTTATAAGAAGTTATTATTCCTGTGTGCATTATTTGCCATCGTATTAGCTCCACTCAACACAGCACAACCATATCTGGTCAATGTGATTGTGGACGATTACATTATCTCTCCTCATCCGGAGGGCCTGATTAGGATGTGTTTGTTGTTTGCAGTCATCCTTATTTTAACGGGGGTGCTCCAGTATACTTTTATTTATATCACCAATCTGTTGGGACATAGCGTCATCAGGGATCTGCGTGTGCGGGTATTCAACAAGATCACAAATCTTAAACTTTCTTTTTTTGATAAAACACCGATAGGTAATCTGACGACACGTACGATCAATGACATCGAAACTATAAAAACAGTTTTCTCAGAGGGCGTCATTACCATCGTCGCTGATTTACTCAGTATTGTGGTTGTTCTCTTCGTCATGTTTTATACAAGTCCTTTGTTGACGTTGATTTGTTTGTCCACGATACCATTGATCATTATAGCTACCTGGATATTCAAGCAAAAAGTAAAAGTGTCCTATCAGAAAGTACGGACGCAAATAGCACGTCTCAATGCATTTCTTCAGGAAAGGATCAGCGGGATGCATGTCGTACAAATATTTAATGCCGAAGGACAGGAGCGGGCGAAATTCAAAGAGATCAACAGGGATTATACGAGAGCCAATCTTGATTCGATATTATACTATGCTATCTTTTTCCCGGTCGTAGAGATTATTGCTGCACTTGCACTCGGTATCATGGTGTGGTACGGTGCACGCAATGTGGTGAGTGGTTCGGTGACGATGGGGCAACTGATTGCCTTTCCTTTGTATATCAATATGCTATTCAGGCCGATGCGTTGGTTGGCTGACAAGTTTAATACACTTCAGATGGGACTTGTGGCAGGAGAGCGAATATTTAATATCCTTGACAGTGATGAGATGATGGTTGATGCATCTAAACCTGTTGAATTTATATCAAAAGCAGGAGGAGAAGTGATATTTGATCATGTGTACTTCGCGTATGATGATGAAAATGATGTGCTTAAAGATGTCTCTTTTACAATTCCGGCTGGGCATACATTGGCGATCGTCGGAAGTACAGGATCCGGAAAAAGTACGATCATCAATCTGCTCAATCGTTTTTACGATATCAGGTCTGGGCATATTCGGATCAATGGAACGGATATCCGCGATTATGATCTTGAAGATTTAAGGAAGAGATTAGCTATCGTGTTGCAGGATGTATTTCTTTTTTCCGGATCAGTGACGGAGAATATTTCACTTCGCAATAAGTCCATTTCCAAAGAGAGAATAATTGAAGCGTCCAAAACGATAGGTGCTCATCCATTTATCATGGCGCTTCCCGGAGAATATGATTTTGTGGTTTCCGAACGTGGAGGTAATCTTTCGATGGGGCAGCGGCAGCTTATATCTTTTGTCAGGGCATTAGTTTACGATCCTGAGATCCTTATTCTTGATGAAGCCACATCGTCGATTGATACGGAGACAGAAGGTATCATTCAATACGCGATCGAAAAACTAATAGACAAGAGGACATCGATCATCATCGCCCATCGGCTTTCTACGATCAGACATGCAGACCGCATTTTAGTCCTTGAAAAAGGCGTAGTGGTAGAATATGGCTCCCATGATGAACTTCTGAAAGTAAAAAATGGTAAATACAAAAAGTTGTATGATATGCAGTTTAGAGTGGCAGCAGTGAGTAGTGAGTAGTGAGTAGTGAGTAGTGAGTAGTGAGATGTGAGTAGTGAGATGTGAGATGTGAGTAGTGAGATGTGAGATTTTAATCTGCGAAATTTGCGCAAAAAAGGCAGAAGGGGCGGAAAAGGCAGAAGAGTAAGGTGTGAGCAATAAGTAATAAAGGAAAATGAAATTAAAAGTCCCCTTTAGGGGATTTAGGGGCAAAATCGATAATTTTTAATCATGGCAAGTCAGGGATTTTCAATCAGGGGTAATGGGATACTTGGATTCATATTCATGGTCCTGGTATTGATCGGAATGTTTTTTATAGCGAAGGGGATCTTTACACTTCTCGCTTATGCGTCACCTGTGTTGCTCGCAGGGGCTTTGATTATCAATTACAAGACTGTACTAAACTATCTGAAGTTTATACTTTCATTGTTGCAGCGAAATGTATTGTCGGGGATCGTGGCGATAATATTTAGTGTCATTGGATTCCCGGTATTGGCTGGTGTTCTATTTGGAAAGGCACTTTTTGATCGTAAAATCCGCAGATTGCAACAAGCGCATGCCAATGAGCAGGCATCAGAATATGTCGATTATGAAGAAGTGATCAAACCCGAACGATCTCAACGAAACGACGGGCTTGAGCTTCCTCCTCTTGAAAAGCCTCAGGCTGAGAAAAAGGATAATAAGTATGAGAAGTTATTTTAGTCAAAAAGCGCCGATACTCGTGGTACATTTGCCGGGCCGGATTGAGTTTAGCTAATGTGCCACGAGGTTGCTGAGCTATCGGAAGAGGTTGAGTTAAGGTAGTCGAAGCATGCCGGGTCGCCTTCACGGGTGTTTTTCTATTTTGGCTCATGATTTCAGATTACTTAATGTCTGAATCAGAATTTTCAGAATTGGGGAACAAATAGGATCTTCTTTTTACTTCATCATTTGATATTCGATATTCTGGTTACCTTCTCGGCATGGTGTTTATATTGATTGCATCATTGATGGCATCAGCATATTTATTTCTTCAACTGTATTATCTATGGTACTGGTTGAAGACGCCTGAAATCATAGTGCCGGCTGAATTTATTCCTTCACTTAAAATAACAGTTGTTGTTGTTGCGCATAATGAAGAAGCGTGCATTGAATCATGCATTGAAGGAATATTAAATCAAAATTATCCGGACGAATTATTTGAAATCATTGTGATTGATGACCGTTCTTCGGATGGAACTGTTGAGCGGATCGAAAAACTGCAATCGCCGTTAGTCCGGATATTTCATTTAACTGATTATCCTGAATTCATTCATCCTCCGGCTTATAAAAAATCTGCTATTGAATTGGCGGTAAAGATGGCCGGTCATGATTGGATTGTGGTGACGGATGCGGATTGTATTCATCCTGCAGAATGTCTGAGGAATATTTCATTTTCACAATCCACTACGGCAGCTGTATTTCTTGCTGCTCCGATCAGTTATGCTTCACGTAATTCGCTTCTTGAAAAAATGCAGGAGATGGAAATGTCCGTGTTAATGTTGATTACAGCGGCAGGTATTCGATCAGGTTTGCATGACATGGCTAATGGGGCTAACATGTCTTTCTCAAAAAAAGCTTTCAACGAAGTACATGGGTATGAAGGTAACTATCAGTATACTTCCGGTGATGATATGTTTCTTATTGAGAAAATGCGATTTGCTTTTCCAGATCAAATTGCCTTTGTAAAATCAGGACAAGCCATTGTTGAAACAAAACCGCATAAAGACTGGACGTCACTTATTAAACAACGCCTTCGCTGGGCAGGTAAAAACAAAGGTCTTCAAAGTCCGGTCATCCGGATGATTTGGGTCTTTGTGGGTTTGTATTATCTTATGATTTTTCTCACGATCATTTTGGCAATATTCCATTTGACATCCTGGTGGCCTCTATTAATTTTGCTCCTCTTGAAATGGATTGGAGATTTCACTATATTAAATCAAGCTACCCGATTTTTTAAAAAGAGACTTATACTCTATTATTTCATTCCGTTGCAGATGATGTATGGCATTTATATTCTGGTTCTTGCATATTTTATAGCAATCAGGAAAAAAGGAGATTGGTAGGTGATTTGTCAGAAAACAAATTAAACAAGATGGAACTTCGGGTGAAGAATTGATATTGACCGAGCTAATAGAACAAAGGAGTATTAATATTGGGGAAGATTTTTTTATACTCAAACTGAATTTACCAAATTTAGAAAGTAATTAAGACTTATCTTGAAAAGAGAATGAAGGTTGTAAATGGCTAAAAGTTATTGTTAAATGTGCTTATCTATGGATATCGGAATAATCCGGGCGAGTAAAATTATCTTTTTTATCCTTGTTTCTTTTGGGTATTCAGCTTGCAAAATCCAACAGAACTCAACAACACGTTTTATACTTGATCGCGCCAGTCCCGGGTACAAGATTAATTTCCTGGAAGATTGTGTACACCAATTTGATCCGGATACCAGCTGGAGGCAATTTGAATACTTCATTGAGTTGGATATGCAGGGTCTACGTGAACAGGATACATTGAGAAGCATCGTTAGAAATGAAATCAAAAAAGAAATGCTCCCTATACTTGAAGATCATGGAGGAGACTGGTTGGATTTTTCTCCCGCTTCCGATTGCATATATGACTGTTGCCTGGACATGTATGAATCCTCAGCCATGCAGTCCCTGGCCAACAATTTCGCCCGCCGTGAGAAAAAGCGAATTTCCCGCGAAAACCAAAATTGGCTTACTAAAAAAGTAATCATGAAAAAAATACGCAATCAAAAATGATTACACAAATCTTTTCTTCAGAAAATTGGCTAAGGAAAATTTATGCTTTTTCCTTTATGCTCCTTCTTGGAACAAGTTGCAGCACGATCAAAAAATCAGCCTCGTTGACCAGGGTTATTGAAAAAAATATCAAAATGAGGTTTTTATTTCAATGCACTACCCAAATTGACGGAGCACCTACTATGCCTAACGAAGAGATTTGTTCCCTTGCAGGTTTTTACCTGGATTCTACATCTAATAAACATTTGGATAATTTATATAAATTGGTCATCACCAAAATTGACACGACTCAATATTTTAGTTATGCCTTTGCACTTGAGGGAACGCCAATGAGCGGAATGGATTATTTGCGTGGTCAATTGTTTAACGAATGTCTCAATATATACGAGTCAAAAGATTTTAAAAAATTTGCCCGAAAAGCGGCTGTTCGAACAATCAAGGAATGTAGCTATGAAAATGGATTAGGTCGGAAAATTAATTAGGAAATTATGTTTTTTTCTTTTTCCCAGGCATCCGCAAGAGTTCAATTACACTGTTTCTTTTCATCAGACAACCGCAAGGGTTGCCAATACAAAAATTACCTTTGCCGTTTCAAACCCA